>JAYWCY010000574.1:0-3848 GCA_043780175.1 Chitinophagales bacterium | reverse complement strand
TATTGCTTTTCAAGCAAATGATATGTGTGTAATTGAAGTTGATGGTAAAACACTCTCTCTTGCAAAATACCATGATGAGTTATTTGTATTTGCCCATAAATGCCCACATGCAAGTGGTATTATGGCTGATGGTTTTATAGATGTTTTAGGTAATGCAGTTTGTCCAATACACAGATATAAGTTTAACCTTAAAAATGGTAGAAATGTAACAGGCGAAGGTTTTTTTTTAAAAACCTATGCAGTAAAAAATACCGATGAAGGGGTGTTTGTAGGGTTTGAAGACAAAGGATTTTTTAGTTTTTTATAAAAAATTTTGTCAAAATAAATTATCCCCTATTTTTGCATCCCCGTAAGGGAAAAGGTAATCCCGAATAGCTCAGTTGGTTAGAGCATCTGACTGTTAATCAGAGGGTCTCTGGTTCAAGTCCAGATTCGGGAGCGTAATACTACAAAGGGTTTCAAGTAATTGAGACCCTTTTTTGTTTTTGCCATTTGCATACAATTTGCATACAAACACACTTTTAAGGTCTTTTTTCATTGCTTCTATAAACAATACAAACCCCCTAAAACGTTCGCTTTATTTTGCTAATATATTTGCAAACTTTCCTTTGTGATATTATTCTGCTTGTGTGTTTACTCTATTTTCTAATAAGTTTCTGAACTTATCTAATGGCTTAAAATCAGTCAATCTTTCATCATTTGCAGAATTTAGCCAATCGAAGCTTTTTAAATCAAATTTCCATTCATCGTACTTAGCTAAAAAGGTAAGCTGTGTATTTTTTTTTGGTAATCGGTTTTAGGTAGGTTAAAGCCAAAGCGGTCAAATATTCGTTGCCCCTTCATTGCCTCAAATATGTTGAACAATGCGGCTGCGTAAATATCTCTTTCGGTGCTTTGTTGTTTTTTCGCAATATCTGGCTCGGTAAAAATTTTACTGCCATATTTTATAATTTCAATAAGCATTTTTACTCTATTGGTAATAGGTGTCATATCCTGCGCTTTTCTGTCGGTATATTTTGACGTGAAAATTTGCAGCCATTCAGATATTAATAATTCTGCCATCGCTTTATTTTCTACAATTATGTGTAAGTGTGGGTTATAAGTTTTTTTAATTGGATTAAAATTACTTTCAAGTGATTTTATGCCTACCAGCTTTATGCCTTTGCCCCTTTGGTATCGCTTTTTGTGTTTGGCTACAATTAACCTAAAGCCGTTTAGTATTTTTTGAATTGCTTTTTTTAAATACTGCTTTGGGTAGGCTTTTATGGTAAGGGTTACAAAATAGGGTTCTTGCCATTGCTCTATTACAGGCAAATACCTGTTTATAATTTCTGCTTTGCGAATAGCACAGCAAAGGGTACAAAATCTATTCTTGCAATACTTGCCATAAATCCGCCCATTGGCTGTATGTATTTTATTTTGGCAGTAGTAGGTGTTCCAAAATGATTTTTGCCAATCATCAAAGCCCTTTTGCTTTGCAACATCTATAAGGCTTAATGCCATTACCTGTGTTACTGCTTTACGCTTTGCCCTGCCTTTTATAGCTTTATTATTTTGCAAATCTGAACCTTTGCCATTAACCAATATGGGCGGCTCGGTGCTATTGTTTGTCTCACTATATGCTAATGTATTGAGAGACCCCCCGCAAAAGGGTTGTAGTTGCTGTTTTTGCTGGCATACTACCTTGTTTTACGGGTGGTAATTTGTTCTACATCGGTTGCTATTTCTGCATGGGTTTTTTGTCTGCCTTGCTTTAGGTATTGTATTAACTCAACCTTTGAGAAATAGCAGCGTTTAGAACGCTTCATTACGGGCAATTCTTTTTTACTAATTAGCCCGTAAACTGTGGGTACAGAAAGGCTAAGAAACTTTGCAGCATCTTGAACGGTTAAAAGTTCGTCTGTGTCTTTTTGTGGTTGGCTGGTTTTTAAAAGCAGTAGTTGCTTTATCTCATTAATTGAAGCCTGTAAATTGGTAACGGCTTGTGGTAGTTGGTCAAATGTTATTTCCATGATACATTACCAACTTGTTTTGTGTTGGTAATGTAATAATATTAGCAGTTATTAGCCTATTAATAGGGTTAGTAGTATTAGTAGTGGTTTAGTAATATTCGTAGCAAATTAGTAAACTACTTATTGAAATTGGTGCTTACATTTTCAATATCGTAACCTTCAAAGTAGTTACATAAAAGTGCTGCATATTGCCTTTGCTTACCGTGAGGCTTACTAGCTACCTGCTTGTAATATTCATAAAATACCCGTATGATTTTTTGTTTTGTTTGGACATTGCTAAACCTGAAAAGTGGGTTAAGTATTTCTTTTTTCTCAAAAGCAAAAACTAGAAAATTAGTCAATTCCTTTTCAGATAAATATTTCTTATCTACCAAGCCATTTTTGAAGTGCTTAAACACATTTTTCATCATAACATTGTCAAAGTTATTTTTAATGGTTGCCACATTTTGTTCTGGCAGTGTTATTGTTGGCTTAGTTTTATCAATTTCAATTTCTTTTTTTTCGTTAAAATCTTCCCATGTTGCATCAAAAATTTCCGTTATGATTGGTGATTTTTTTAGCCATTTAGTAATAGCCACTCTGTGTCTATCACTCCAAAAGCTATTAGCATTTTCTTTACATATTTGATGAATATTAAGGTAGAAATTACACAAAAATTCAAAATTATCAAATTGCTTAACATCGTTTAGTAATTCATCTAAATATGCTATTGGGCTTTCATAACCTCTCAATGATGCTAATTGTAAAACAATGGCTTCTAGTTTTGGATATGCAAAGTCTAGTTTAGATTTTGTGGGTATTGGTGGTTTGTTTTTTACAGGTACGCTTTCAATATGCAAATATTCTGCAATGGCAGCTCCTTCAGCTAATGACAAAATTGCCCCTTCAACATCAAACATAATTGTTACTCCTTGGATAACTTCAAAGCCATTCACATTATCTACAACGTTTCTTAATATCAAATAACCAAAATACTGTAATGTAATATTTTGCCCTTTTAGATAAAATTCATATGCAATCTTTCTGTATTTGTTCCAATACTTGTCATCTTGAACCGTGTCAGCATCTTTGCTTTCATCATACTCAATTTTTTTCAGTAAATCATCAATAAATAATTTTTTTGCTAGTTCTTTAGAGGGTGCATTGTTTAATCTTTCATTTAATATACCGTTCCATTTATCAATTATTGCAAACATTGTAAATAGTTCTTTCAACTTTGTGTTTAATGAAAGGCTATTATCTACTTTTTTAAGGCAAGTTTCATAAAAAGCCATTTTTTCGGTATCGTCAATATACCGTGAGAAATAAAGATTTTCAGAAATTGGTTTATATGAAACTATGGTAGTCATTTTTAATTGATTGCTTTGCTTTTCTTGTTCTATTTTTTGTGTAAGATGTTCTATGTAATCTCTAATGAACTCGCTATAATAAACGGCGTCCTGAAAAAAAGTTTGTGCTACTCTCAAATGTCTTTTTTCATTTGTAAAAGTTGGTAGCTGTGGGGCTGTAATGTTTAGCTGTTTTAAGTGTTCTAATTTGGCACTATCAGTAAGTAAACCAATTTGCGTTTTAAGCTGGTACATGGATTGCAGAACAGCATTATAACTTTCTTGTACAGTGCTTTGGGTAATTTCGCCTTGGTATATATTAACGCCTAGTTGAAGTTCCTTTTCAACGTCCATTTCTTCAAATATTTTTACCCAATTCTTTTTGCTCATTTGACAAAGTTTTTTTTGCTTGTATATACAGGCTTATTTTAACTTCTTTACCTGCTTATCAAAATCCGAAATTATCTTTTGTGTTTTATTGAAGGTTTCATATTCCTGTACTGCTTTT
>JAYWCY010000573.1:0-4627 GCA_043780175.1 Chitinophagales bacterium | reverse complement strand
ATTCTAACGCAGTTTCTAACCTATACTTTACACCTTCGGCTGTAGTAAAAAATGCTGATGGTAGCCAAAGCATTAGTTTTTCTATTACTGGCGGTAATGGCCAGTCTGTAACACATATTTACAATATTAAGCCAAATAATTACTTAATAGATTGGAACGTGAGCATGACTGGTGCTGATAAATTACTAACAGGTGGCAACCTAAACATGGTTTGGAACTGGCAAACCAAACAAGCTGAAAAAACCGCTTTGTACGAGCGCCAAATGAGTAATATCTGCTTTAGCGAAGGCGGTGATTTTGACTACATTTCTCAGAAAAAAGAGCACAAGTTTGAGAAACCAGGTCAGTGGATTAGTGTGGTACAACAATTTTTTAATACTACATTAATTGCCAAAAATGGGTTTAACAATGGTAATATTATTTGGGCACGCAGTTTAGATACCGTTTCAACCAATACTTTAGCCTCGCTAGATAACACTACTTTTAGTGTTACCGTACCAGCAGCTTCAACGGCTACTGTACCTTTTCAATTATACTATGGACCTAACGATTTTAAAATATTAGAGGCGGCAGCGCCTAATATGGATAAAATAGTAAATCTTGGTAGAGATATGTACGCTTTTGTACGTCCTATTAACCAATATGTAATTAGAAACGTGTTTGGTTTTTTATCTAACATTGTTACCAATTTAGGTTGGGCTATTTTATTACTAACCTTGTTCATCCGTTTGTTTACTGCGCCATTAATGTATGGTAGTTATTTAAGCGGTGCAAAAATGAAAGCCTTACGCCCAGAATTGGATGGCTTAAAGAAAAAGTTTGGTGATGATCAACAAGGCTTTGCAATGGAGCAAATGAAATTGTTTAGAGAAGTTGGTGTAAACCCATTAGGTGGTTGTATACCTGCTTTACTGCAAATCCCCATTTTCTTTGCATTATATAGCTTCTTTAACTCAAATATTTCTTTACGTGGCCAGTCTTTTTTATGGAGCCATGATTTATCATCTTATGATGTCATTGCTAAATTACCATTTTCTATTCCTATGGGTTTTGGCGATCATATTAGTTTATTTACAATTACAGCGGTATTAACCAGTTTTGCAATTTCATTGTACAATATGGGCAACACACCTACACAGGATAATCCGGCCATGAAATACATGCCTTACATTTTCCCGTTCATGATGTTGTTTTTCTTTAACCGTTTACCATCGGCTTTAACTTGGTATTATACGGTATCTAACACTATCACATTGTTATTACAATTCGTTATTCAAACTTACATTATTGACCATGATAAGATTTTGGCAAAAATGCAAGACTCTCGTACCAAGCCAAAAGTAAAAACCAAAAGCAAATGGCAAGAACGTTACGAGCAAGTAATGGAAAGCCAAAAGAAAGTACAGGAACTAAAAGATAAAACGCAAAAGAAGAAATAAAGAAAAAAGCCCTGCAATTGCGGGGCTTTTTTATGGACAGCGGGTAAGATTACAACTATGTATCAAATATATTATCATCATTAATTATGAATACCGCTCATCATACATACTTTACCACTTGTGAAACTGGTAGCTGCACTGTTCACGAATTCGTTTCGTAAGCACTTCACTGTGTATATATCTTTACATAGTCAATATAAATGTAGCGTCGCTACAATCAACATGAACCACGCTTTTAATAGCACCCAACAAATAATTACCGTATTTATTTTTGTAACCAATCAACGTAAAGTGCTCTCCTAGCTAGGCTTTCAGCACATATAACCATACCAAATTGTTTACTGTAACAAATTTGGCTATATCTCTATATATTTAATCTATAAAAAACAAAACATGAATCTGAAATTAACTGCTGCCACAATGGTAATCTGCTTGGCAATAGCTGCCTGTAATATCGATAAAAAAGAAGATGTTACCAACGATGTAAATAAAGAAGGTGCCGTAGAAACTTCTGTAACTGTTGAACATATGGATAGTACCAACGATGTAATTATTACTAAGCACAAAGTTTGGCGCTTGCAAAATGAATATAAAACCATTGAGTATCGTGATACCATACCGGCACTTGGCGAAACAAACACCGAAGCAGAGAATAAAGATGGTGATACCAAAAATGTACGTGTAAAAAAAGACTATGAAATTTTTATTACGGTAAAATAGGAAGCTGTTGACCGTCCACAGTCGATAGACCACCGTTTATCGAAGCGAAGAAAAGACGCCGACCGACGACAGGCGATAGTTAACCGTAATAAAACTGTAAGTATATTATTCACTTAAAATATCTCCCTTTAGGGGTTAGGGGCATGAAAAAAACAAAACACATTCAATTGGTACTCATTACAGCAGTACTTGCAAGCTGTAACCAACCAAAAAAGCAAGACGACTGGGAAAGCGGTAATAAAACACATATTCGTGCAGATACTACTGCACCTTACACTAGGGTTTACCATCATAGCGGCATAGGTAATGCGTTGCTTTGGTACTATGCGTTTAGGCCTTATGGTAATTACAATAATGGTAGCTACCAAAGAGCAGGGTATTATTCAAGTGCCATTCACGAAAGTTCAAACATTGGCAACAATGGCTTTAAAAGCAGTGTGGTACGTGGTGGTTTTGGTAGAAATGGGTTTAGTGTAAGTACCTAGAACAATTTCAAATTATCAATTAATAATGAAACGAATAACAACACAGCCACGTAACAACTGGCAAACAGAGGTAGAAAAATTAGGTTTTGGCTTTCATACAACCAATGTGCCTTACTGGGACGAGTCGGCATATTACAGTTTTACAATGGATGAAGTATTGCGTATAGAAAAAGCCACGGCAGAACTGTGGGATCTTTGCCTTGGTGCAGTACAACATGTAATGGATAATAACTTGTACAGCCAATTTGGTATACCTAAACAGTATATTAAATACATAGAAAAAACTTGGACAGAAGATCATCCTGCTATTTATGGTCGCTTTGATTTTTGCTTTAAAAATGGGCAATTAAAAATGCTTGAGTTTAATGCTGACACCCCTACTAGCTTGTATGAAGCAGGTATTGTACAATGGTTTTGGTTACAGGATTTTGATAAAAATAAAGACCAATTTAACAGTATTCATGAGAAGTTGATTGCTTACTGGAAATACTTAAAACCCTATCTTAATTCCGGCACGTTACACTTTACTTGCTTAAAAGAAACGCTAGAAGACTTAACCAATGTTGAGTACATGCGTGACTGTGCCATGCAAGCAGATTTAGAAACCAAGCTAGTTTTTATAGATGATATTGGCTGGGATGAAGACTTGAAAATATTTAGAGATTTAGAAGATCAACCCATCAAAAATATTTTCAAACTATACCCTTGGGAATGGTTAATTAACGATGATTTTGGTAAGCACATTTTAGAAGATATCAACCGTACTTTATGGGTAGAGCCAAGCTGGAAAATGATTTTAAGTAACAAAGCTATCTTACCAATACTTTGGGAATTATACCCTGATTGTCCTTATTTATTACCAGCTTATTTTAACCAAGGCAAACTATTGAACTATGTAAAAAAGCCCATCTTATCTAGAGAAGGTGCTAATATCGAAATAGTACAAAACAACAGCACTGTACAAAAAACAGAAGGGCAATATGGTAAAGAAGGTTATATCTATCAAGAGTTATTCGCGTTGCCCGAATTTGATGGCAATTATCCTGTAATTGGCAGTTGGGTAATTGGCCAAGAACCAGCAGGTATGGGCATTAGAGAGGCTAAAAGTTTGGTAACAGACAATGTGAGTCGCTTTGTACCGCATGTGATTGGCTAAGCGGTTAAACTGAATCCTGATAGCTATAGGGATGGAAAGATTTTTCTGATTAGAGGGATTGAACGTGAATCGAATTAAGTAGAAATTTTTGAATGCAAACAGTTGCTGCAACATACCATTCCTTTAAAGCATCAGCATCTAAACTGTCATTATCATCTTTTTATTAGTAAATAGTAATACTCAATTTAAAATTCCTATTTTCAAGGTTCATCAAACAGCCATCTAAAGGCATCAGCATCATGAAGCAAAAGCTAAACCTTTTTTCTTTTACCATGATCGTGGTAGGGGTAGTTATAGGCATGGGCATTTTTCGCACGGCTGCCACTTCTGCTAAAGATGCCATTGCACCTTCTGTATATTTTGCAGCATGGATTATTGGCGGTTTTGTGGCGCTTTGCGGCGCACTTACCTATGCCGAAATTGGTAGCCGCTACCCAGTTACAGGAGGCTATTACAAGGTGTTTTCGTATGCGTATCACCCAAGTATCGCTTTTGGCATCAACTGCATTATTTTAATATCTAATGCTGCTAGTTTAAGCGGTGTTGCATTAATTGGCAGTGGGTATATTACCAAATTATTTCCACAATTTCAGTGGACAGATATTGACAAAGCATTAATAAGTTGTGCTGCTATTTTTGTTTTTTATGGCATTAATTTAATGGGTTTGCGTATGAGTAGTAAAGCGCAAAATATATTAATGCTGATAAAAATGGGTATGATAGTAGTACTGATTAGCGCCTTGTTTTCCCCGCATCATTATGCAACGCAAGTACAAGCCATCACAGATGTTGCAGCAAGTGGCACCACACCTTCTATGAGTTGGATA
>JAYWCY010000572.1:0-2164 GCA_043780175.1 Chitinophagales bacterium | reverse complement strand
TTTTCTTGTGCTGATTTTCGCTGTGTATGCTTTTTAAGTATGGGACCATTCAATTGTTTGGTATGATCATTTTTTTTTACACGCCACAGTTCATTACGAGCAAATCTTGCAGCAATATCCACTGATACAATTGGTAGTGGATAATCTACACCCAATTTAAAGTTAAGTACTTGCTGTTCCAGTGTTGTCATTCTCCAAGGTTCATGAATAAATGACACTGGAATATTTGCTAATTGAGGCAACCACTGTTTGATGAAAACACCCTGCGGATCGTGATCTTGTCCTTGCTTGATAGGGTTATAAATACGTATTGTATTAATGCCAGTGGTGCCTGCTTGCATTTGAATTTGTGGGTAGTGAATACCAGGTTCATAGTCTAAAAACATTTTAGCCAAATGCGGTGCGATAGCTTGCCATGGCAGCCATAAGTGGTGCGTTGCAAAACTTACCAGCATACTGCGCATACGAAAGTTAAGATAGCCTGTTTGTGATAGGCATTGCATGCAAGCATCTACCAGTGGAATACCTGTAGCACCCCGCTGCCAAGCAAGTAGTTTATCGGGTTCAACTTCAGTTCGTATGGTATTAAAGCCCTTGTTTAGGTTTACAAATTCCATCGCACATTCCCGCTCAAATTTTTGTATAAAATGACAATGCCAAAGTAGTCTACTAGTAAAGAAATTGATATTATGCTTATCGCCTGTGACTTGGATAGCTTGTTGTGCCGCTTGATACACTTGCCGCATACTCAAGTTACCATAAGTTAAATAAGTAGATACTCTACTACAAGCTTTTCTACTTTCTAACGGCTTACTGATATATTTTGCATAGTTATCTTTTCGTTGGGACAAAAAGCTTTGTAAATATTTTTGAGCAAATACAATACCCCCAGGTTGAAATTGACTATTATTGGTTGTAACAGCCACTGGTAAAGGCTTTGCACATAACAAAATCTTTATTTTTTCGGTTAATGGCTGTGTTATTAATTGAGATAAATCGGCTACTACCTGAGGCTGCTTCATGGTAGCTAACCATTTTTTGTTCCAATTGGTTCTACTTTGTAACCGCCTGATAATACCATTAGTGGGATATTCTTTCCAAACAATCTGCTGTGTTTTACAAAATGTAGCAACTGCTTTATCTCTTGCAAAACTGATAGCATTACCGGTTTCTTGATGACTAAAAATTGTATTGATCTGGTAGTATTGCTGGAGCAAACTAAAAATTTGTATTACCTCAGCATGTGCTATTTCTACGCAATGCTGTAAAGGCTGTAACGCTTGTTGCAACTGTGTAATGCTTTGATAGATACACCTAAAATGCCGCTCATCTCCATCATTTGCCGACATGATAGACGGCTCGAATACATACAATAAAAGGGTTGGTATTTTAGTAGCAATAGCTTCTGCAAGTGGCATATGATCTTGCAAACGCAGATCTTTTTTAAACCAAACAATATTGATGGTAGGCAGCACTCCTATAATTATTAATTGATTGATTAAACCGGGTTTATAAAAGAATGGTATGCATCGGCTTTATCCGCGCCAATTAGGGTTTCTATCCCCTTCCTACAAACCCATTTCAATTTTTAAAAATTTAGCGGTATGGCTCACTTTATTTTTAATCATCTGTTCGGGGGTGCCTTCAAATAAAATTTTGCCACCACCATCACCACCTTCTGGACCTAAATCTATGATGTGGTCAGCCATTTTAATTACATCTAAATTATGCTCAATAATCAATACAGAATTACCTCTATCTACTAATTTATTCACCACATCCATTAGTAATTTGATATCTTGAAAATGTAAGCCAGTAGTTGGTTCATCTAAGATATAAAAGGTTTTTCCAGTATCTTTTTTGCCAAGCTCAGTACTCAATTTTACACGCTGTGCCTCGCCACCACTAAGGGTTACGGCCGATTGACCTAATGTGATATAACCTAGTCCAACGTCTTGCAGCACTTTTATCTTCCTAAACATCCAAGGTACTGCATGGAAAAATTCTACCGCTTCATCTACTGTCATATTCAACACATCACTAATAGATTTTCCTTTGTATCGAATTTCTAACGTTTCGCGGTTATAGCGCTTACCATTACATTTTTCGCAAGGCACATATACATCAGGTAAAAAATTCATTTCTATCACACGCATGCCACCAC
>JAYWCY010000571.1:0-4842 GCA_043780175.1 Chitinophagales bacterium | reverse complement strand
GAACACTATTCCTAATGAAATAATAAAAAAAGAAAAGAGTATATAGAATGATTTATTGAAAATTTGATCAAAATCCATATTGATAATCTTAAGTCTGTTATTTCTAATTGACTTATCAATATTAATTTGTACTCTTTCCATACATTATTTTTTAGTAAGTATAAGTCAAAAAAATATACTTTTATTTTTGCATGTATTTTACTATTTTTTTAGAATATGATTACTCAACCGCTAACAGTTTTAAGCAAGTAGGATTGCCAGTTTCAAACTGGTTGGTATAGGTTAATAAACCAGTGGTTTTGTCTATTTTAAAGATGATAACACTATCTGAATTTTGGTTGGCCACGAGTAAAAAATTACCTGTTGGGTCAATGATAAAATTTCGTGGTGTTTTACCTTGTGTTGGCTCAAGCCCAACGAATTTTAAAGTGCCATTAATAGGATCTACACTATAAATTACAATATTATTGTAATTGCCACGATTAGTTGCATATAAAAATTTACCATCGGGCGAGAAGTGAATATCTGCACTGCCTTTATCCAAATTATTACTAGTGTCGGTACTGATAGTTTGTACAGCGCGAATACCATTTTTATAGTCAAAGACATCAATGGTTCCACTTAGTTCATTAATAACATACATTAACTTTTGTGAAGGATGAAAAGCGGTGTGCCTTGGACCATTGCCCGCTACAGAAAAAATAACCGAATCGGCTGCAACGGTTAATGGCATTGATTTACTGGCTGCATTAAAGTTGTAAATATTAATTTTATCTGTACCTAAATCATTGGTAAATACCAGTTTTTCATTTGGCGAAAAAATAGCCATGTGTGCATGTGGTTCCTTTTGACGTTGCTGATTAATGCTGCTACCCACATGTTGAAGCAATTGCTTGATCGTATCAATTGCACCATTCTTTTTTAAGTTTAAAACGCTAACACTACCACTTGAATAGTTAGCAGTAATTAACCATTTATTAGCTTTATTTACACTGATATAGCATGGACCATTGCCAGACACCAAAGCTTGATTAAGTAATGTTAATTCGCCATTTTTTTTATTAAACTTGAAGGCACTTGCAGAACCAAGACGCACTTTAGAAGCCTCATTTGCACTGTATAAATATTTACCATTGGCACTAACAGCGAGATATGATGGATTATCGCTTTTTATCTTACTTACAAACATTACATTACCATCTGCTGCATTAAATTTATATACACTAATACCTTCATTTTTACCCGTTGTATAACCACCAACAAATAAATAAAAAGATGATTGGCAGAAACTAGTAGCACCAATCAATAAACAAAAAGCAATAGCAAGCGTACGCATAAAAATATTATTTATAATTAAAAGACTTGAATGAGATAAATGACTGTTTTTTTTGCAAAAACTTAGCAATAGCAATCATTATCATCATTTAAAATCAGTGGTTACTGTTAGCCCATATTATGAAACACCTTGTTCACATCCTCATCTTGTTCAAGGCGTTCAATTAATTTACTAATATCTTCAGCTTGTTCGTCGGTTACAGGGACTGTGGCAGTAGGTATCCATTCAAGTTCAGCGCTTAATGGTGTAATACCTTTATCCTCAAGTGCTTTTTGCAGGTTACCAAAATCGGTAAATGCGCAACGCAATACCAATACTTCGCTCCCATCGTCATTGGTGCTTTCACCTAATTCATCTAATCCGTGGTCTATCAATTCAAGTTCCAAATCGTCCATACTTAAACCAGCAGGATTTAGTTTAAAACTTCCCACTTTTTTAAATTGAAAACTTACGCTTCCTGTATTACCCATAGCACCATGCCCTTTATTAAAATGGCTTTTAACATTGGCCACAGTTCTTACATGGTTGTCAGTGGCAGTTTCTACAAGTAATGCCACACCATGTGGTGCATAGCCTTCATACAAAATTTCCTCGTAGTTGGCAGTGTCTTTACCCATTGCACGTTTAATGGCCGCTTCTACACGGTCTTTAGGCATACCTACACTTCTTGCATTCTGGTAACATCTACGCAACGCAGGGTTCATAGATGGTTCGGGACCACTGGCCTTTACTGCAATAACAATTTCTTTACCTATACGGGTAAATTGTTTTGCCATTCTATCCCAACGAGCAAACATCGTAGCCTTTCTAACTTCAAAAATCCTTCCCATAAACTTATTTAATATTTGAAATTTTAATATTTTGGTTACCAGCAGTAGACTATTTATTTAGCTGCTGTTGCGTCGCACACTTGTACGCTTGTTACGCTATTCATCAAAGCAGCAGCAAAAATAACAGTTGTGCAGTAATAAAAAACATTCTTTAAAACAAGTATGCCACACGGTAAAGTGTGGCATACATTATAAAATACGAATATAATTTACCCCTTTTGTGCCTTTCTTAATTTACTATTGTTTTTGCTATACAAAAAGTAAATTAATATGCCCAACACTAACCATGCGCCAGACAATTGAATAGCGTGGATATTTAGCTGCGACATTAAAAAAACATTGATGCAAATCCCTAAAATGGCAATTAAAGGTAATGCAGGAACTCGAAAGTTTCTTTGAAGTAAAGGTTCCTTAACTCTAAGAATCCAAACAGCTGCACACACCATTGTAAATGCAAATAAAGTTCCAAAGCTGGTCATATCCGCTAATGTAGAAATGGGTGTAAATCCAGCCACAAGCGCTACAATTAAGCCAATAAGAATATTGCTTTTGTAGGGTGTTTTATTTTTAGGATGCAAATCACTAAATAATTTTGGTATCAAACCATCTTTACTCATACCCATAAAAATTCTAGATTGCCCCAACATCATGACCATCATTACAGAAATTAAACCAGCGGTAGCTGCAATGGTAATAATAAACACAGCCCATGGCATACCAGCCAAATCGAACGCTGCAGCAACTGGCGCTTTAATGGCATCAGGATATTTGCCTAATGGATTAAAATCCTTATAATTCATCATACCAGTAAGTACCAAAGACACTAATATGTACAAAACGGTACACACCAATAGAGAAGCAATAATGGCAAATGGAACATCTTTTTTGGGATTAATAGCCTCCCCAGCTTGTGTAGAGACGGCATCAAACCCTACATATGCAAAAAAGATGGCAGCAGCTCCCGAAACAACACCACCCCAGCCATAAGCAGCATGGCTTTCGCCATTATTAATTACTTGTGCAACATCTGGAATAAAAGGGGTCCAATTGATGGCATGTACATAAAAAGCGCCCACAGCTATTACAAATATTACTGCGGCAACTTTCATAATCACAATAAAATTGTTGGCTTTTGCTGCTTCTTTAGTTCCTTTTACCAATAAGGCTGTAATTAAAAGCACAATGATGGTTGCAGGTAAATTCATAGAAAAACCTGTACCAGTAAAGCTTCTAGGATCCTGTGTTAAAAAAACGGGTAACTCTAAGTGAAATAAATGCAATAATTTATTAAAGTATCCAGACCAGCTTACGGCCACCGTCATAGATCCCATGGCATATTCTAGAATTAACCCCCAACCAATAATCCAAGCAAAAATTTCGCCTATAGTACCATAAGCATAGGCATAGGCAGACCCCTCAACGGGTATCATACTTGCAAACTCTGAATAGCAAAGTGCCGCAAATACACAAGCAATACCAGCAATAATGAAAGACAATGCCAACGCAGGACCTGCATGAAAATATGCACCAGTTCCCGTAAGCACAAAAATACCACCTCCAATAATGGCTCCAATACCAATAGCAGTAAGGCTCCACTTGCCAAGAACCCTCTTCATTTCACTTTTTTTCATATCCTCTTCAAAAGCACTCAGAGGTTTTTTTAAGAATAAACTCATAAAAATAGTTAAGTTTTAGTGATTTTTTATTATTCGGCAAAATAGTCAATTCTCTGTTTCACCCAACATTTCTTTTATGATGGGTAAATTTTTCATTCCACCTTTACTTTAAATTAATAAAACTGAGATAAAATAGCTTATTGGTTAATATTATCACTAAATTACAATACTATTTTAATAAAATCGTTATCCGCATTGAGACACAGTGGGGCTGGTAATATTAACTTAAAAAGCTATCCATGGCAGATACTTATACTACTACAAAATCAGATAGGGATATTTACTACACTTACTACGAAAGCCCAGTAGGCTTACTTAAAATAGGTGGCACCGATAGTTATATTAATGAATTAAGCTTTGTTGACAATAAACAGCAAATGACCCATGGCGAACCTGGCATTAGCGATATTATTCATTACTGTACCGAACAATTAATTGAATTTTTTCAAGGTAGAAGACGTGTTTTTGATATTCCTATTCACCAAGAAGGTACTGAATTTCAAAAACGTGTTTGGGACGAATTAATAGCTATTAATTTTGGTAAAACAATTAGCTATTTAGACGTTGCTAAGCGCCTTGGCGATCCAAAATGTATTAGAGCCGCTGCAACAACTATTGGCAAAAATAATATTGCTATAATAGTACCTTGCCATAGAGTTATTGGTACAGATAAAACGCTAGTGGGCTTTGGTGGTGGGCTTTGGCGAAAGAAATGGTTATTACAACACGAGTTTAGACTACAATATGGTATTCAAACACTATTCTAGTGACTAATGTCATATTGACAATTAAAATTGCAATCTGTTGCAATTTGTTCTTTAAAATCATTATTCGGATAAATAAATCTCAAAAAGGGAGAATTAATATTTTGTAAATACGTCGCATCCCTTACATTTGCAGCGGCAGGCCTTACACGACCAGCTCCTGTTGAACCTCCCCAGGGTAGGAATACAGCAAGGATAAACGGTTGTAGCGGTGCGATGGAAGTAGTCTGCCACTT
>JAYWCY010000570.1:0-5032 GCA_043780175.1 Chitinophagales bacterium | reverse complement strand
ATAAGTAACAACTTTATCATAAACGTTAAAACACCTACAATTTTATACACAGTCACGTGCTGGGTTTGGTAAAGGTGTTATTTTAGCCAATATCTAAATTTATTACGAATGTTTTATTTGTTGCAAATAGGAAACACCATTGCCGATTCAACCCAAAAAGTAGTTAATGCAGCCGTACCTGTAGAAAGTAAAATTTCACTATGGGACTTGTTGCAAAAAGGTGGCTTCATTATGTACCCCTTGTATGTATTGCTGGCAGCTACCATTTTTGTGTTTTTCGAGCGGTTAATAGCCATCAACAAAGCCTCAAAAATTGATTATAGTTTCATGAATATTATTCGTGACAATATCATTACAGGTAATATTTCTGCGGCTCGTAATTTGGCAAAAAATACCAACAATCCTGTTGCCAAAATGATTGATAAAGGTATTCAACGCATCGGTAAGCCGATTGAAGCCATAGAAAAAAGTATGGAAAATGTAGGTAAGCTAGAGATGTACAAAATGGAGAAAAACCTCTCAATTTTATCGCTCATTGCAGGTATCGCACCCATGTTTGGCTTCCTCGGAACCATCTTTGGCATGGTGCAATTATTTTATGGTATTGCATCAACTGGTGAGTACACTTTAGGTACTATTGCAGGTGGTATTTATACCAAAATGGTTACCTCTGCAACGGGCTTAATTATTGGTTTAATGGCTTACGTGGCATACAGTTTTTTAAACACACAAATAGATAAAACTGCTAATAAAATGGAAGCTGCAAGTGCCGATTTTATTGATATTTTACAAGAACCAACAAAGTAGATAATAAGGCAAAGAGAGGCGAGGTAAGGAGGCAAAAAGTAATTGTAGCGAGTATTTTTATGTTACTAGCAGTAGTAATTCTTTTCATCGTCTGTTGCGTCGCACACTGGTAGGTTCTTATCGTTAATCGGCTGTTATCTAAGCGTAAACATATGTATAATCAGTGATTTTTTTTAATTAATGGTATCAAATTTCAAAATTCGTGTAATAAAAATATATGAATATTCGTAAAAGATTAAAAGCACATCCTGAGGTACACACCGGTGCCTTAAATGATATCTTGTTTATCTTGCTATTGTTCTTCCTAATCGTATCAACATTAGCTAATCCTAATGTGATTAAGGTATCAAACCCAAAAGCAAAAGCAGATACAAAAGCCAAGCAAACCGTTGTAATTACGGTAGACAAAGACCAACAATTATACATTGGTCAAAAACTCATTCCTTTTAGCGAATTAGAATTGCAGTTAAAAGAAGTTTTATCTAAAGAAACCGACAAGCCTTCTGTAGTAATTAATGGCGACAGTACCTCACATTTAGGTACAACTATTAAAGTCATGCAGATTATTAAAAAGCTAGGTGCAACACCTGTAATGGCTGTTGATAATAGTGGTGCGCAATAAATAGCATATTATACCTAGGCACCAAGTATTTGCTTAATTACTGTTATTTCTTCCTTAACGATGAATCTCTAACAATTAATTCAGAAGGCACTATAATTTGTTCTTGCTTATTAATATTCTTTTTTGTTTTTAACTGTAGTACCAATCTTTCTGCAATAGTTCTGCCCATTAATTTACCTGGATAATTAATAGTCGTAATATTAGGTTCTACCATTCGGCTCACTACATCATTATTAAACCCAACCACAGCAATATCTTCTGGTATTTTGATGCCAACTTTTTTAAGTTCAGCAATACAAACTGCAGAGCAAAAATCGTTGGTAACAAATAAGCCATCAGGTCTTTGCTTCATTGCTAGTATTGTTTCTGCAATCAGTTTGCCAGTATCTTCGGTAAAATCATTTACCAAAACGAAAGCCTCATTATAAGGTATGTTGTAGTCTTTCAAAGCTCTTTTATAACCTTCAAGTCTATCTGCATACACATTACGTTTTAGGTTGGCAGTAGCATGTACAATTCTTTCACAACCTTGTTCTATTAAGTGTTTGGTGGCGTCATAGCCAGCCTGAATATTATCAATTACCACTTGTGTTGCGGCAATGCTATTATCTATTCTATCAAAAAATAGTAATGGTATATGTTTTTTAATAAATGGCTCAAAATGTGCTAAATCTTCTGTGTCGTAAGCCAGCGATGCAATTAAGCCATCAACGCGTTTGTTAAATAGGTTATGCGCATTGGTGCGTTCTTTGGTGACAGTTTCGTTTGAGTGTGCAATTAAAATATCGTAACCTGCCTCAGTGGCTACTTCTTCAATGCCAGCTAGTACCGCAGTAATAAAATAACTGTTTAACTCATGTACCAGTACACCAATAGTATTGGTTTTTTGCGTACGTAAATTGCTGGCAAATGCATTAGACCGATAACCTTTTTTGGTCGCTAAGTCCATTACCTTTTTTCTTGTATCGGCATTAATTATGGGATTGTTTTTTAGAGCCCTGCTTATCGTTGCAGGCGAGAGATTCAATTCTTTGGCTAGGTCGTAGATGGTAATGTCCTTGTGAGTTGTCATGCTTTTTCAAACGTAAGACAATGCGAGTAAATAGAGGATAAAATATTTTTTGCAATCGGTTACAAATCCAAAATAAATCTATAATTTCGTCACCCATTGCAATAATCTATTACAAAATGGCTATTTTAAATAGCCATTTTATGGTAAATGATAATACTCTTATTTTTGAATTCATAAAATTAAAATCAATATGTCAACCCTAATTACTGGTAGTACAGAATTTTTCAAAGGTATTAATCAAGTAAAGTTCGAAGGTCTTGAAAGTGATAATCCATTAGCATTTCGCTGGTACGACGAAAATAGAGTAGTAGCTGGCAAGCCTATGAAAGAATACTTGCGTTTTGCATGTGCTTACTGGCATAGCTTCTGTGGCAATGGTGCCGATCCATTTGGGGAAGGCACACATATTTTTCCTTGGGGCGTAAAAGCTGACCCTATTGAAAGAGCAAAAGATAAAATGGATGCAGCATTTGAATTTATTACCAAAATGAACTTGCCTTTTTATTGCTTTCACGATGTAGATGTTGTAGATTACGGTAATAATATATTGGAAAACGAAAGACGCTTACAAGCTTTAGTAGCTTATGCAAAAGAAAAGCAAGCTGCTAGTGGCGTAAAATTATTGTGGGGTACTGCTAATTTATTTTCTAATAGACGTTACATGAATGGGGCAAGTACCAATCCTGATTTTCATGTAGTGGCACACGGTGCAGCGCAGGTTAAAGCTGCGATTGATGCAACTATTGAATTGGGTGGTGATGGCTATACTTTCTGGGGCGGCCGAGAAGGGTATATGAGCTTGTTAAATACCAATATGCAACGTGAACAAGAGCATTTTGCTAAGTTTTTACATGCGTCTAAAGATTATGCACGTGCAAATGGGTTTAAAGGTGTGTTCTTTATTGAGCCAAAACCTTGCGAACCAAGCAAACACCAATACGATTATGATAGCGAAACTGTAATTGGTTTTTTACGCAAATACGATTTGCTAAAAGACTTTAAACTGAACTTAGAAGTAAATCACGCAACCCTTGCTGGTCATACGTTTCAGCATGAAGTACAAGTGGCTGTAGACAATGGTATGCTAGGTAGCATGGATGCAAACCGGGGCGATTATCAAAATGGTTGGGATACTGATCAGTTTCCTAACAATATCAACGAATTAGTTGAAACCATGTTGGTAGTACTTGAAGGCGGTGGCTTACAAGGTGGTGGTATTAATTTTGATGCAAAAATTAGACGTAACAGTACTGATCCTGCTGACTTATTTTATGCACATGTAGGTGGCATGGACATATTTGCAAGAGCATTAATAATCGCTGAAAATATTTTACAAAAATCTGACTACAAAAAAATCCGTTCTGACCGTTATGCATCATTTGATACTGGTGCGGGTAAAGATTTTGAAGCTGGTAAATTATCGCTAGAAGATTTGCGCCAATATGCAATTGATAATGGCGAACCTAAAACTATTAGCGGTAAGCAAGAATATTTGGAGAATATTATCAATCGTTTTATTTAATAGTCCTATTATATTATATATTATGTCCTAATACGCAATTTGTGTATTAGGGCTTTTTTATATGATAACTTTTAGATGAACGAGATACAAATGAATTAAAAATATTCTTTTATTTATTTGTATTTACTAGATTGCTTTACGATGATTAGTTTGCGCTGTCTATTCTTATTTAACGTAACCATTTTTTAAGGTTAGGATTATTGTAAGTGGCTAATGATTGATAGGTTGCATGCGATATTACTACAATCACTGTATCTACTTTGGTAATACAGACAATTTACCAGTTGCTAACTTTCGTATTAACAATGCAGCAAAATGTTTATCCGTGGGCGGCCTGGGTACTTGTAATGATAGTGCCATGCAATCTATTACTGAGTATGTCGTATTACATGTAAGATATATACTTACAGGGAAAATATTTAATTAAATTCGTATTATTTATATTTAAATATTATGACGGCTTTACTGTAGTGGCATCGTGAAATGAACTGTTTAATATCGAAGTAGTCAAAACGTTTTATCTAGTAAGCCGATAGAATAGCCTAGATGGTCTATCAGAAAGTATTTCATTAATTAATACAAAAGACTTTAAAACGGGCGGAAGGGATGTAAAGGGCTTGCAAAGTATAAAAGTAAAAAGGATATAAATAAAGCTTTTGGTATTTGATAAGGTTGATTGATTATTTGCTGAATTAAATATCTAACAGCTCCAATGTGCGACGCAACGATGACGAGAAAAGATATAAACGCTTGTGACCAAAAAATACTTTTACACAGTAGGTATATTTTGCTTTTTGTTACCTGCATCCTGCTACATTCGCTGCCCGATAAATTAAATTATCAGCCATTAGCATGAACCAGTTTGAACCAATAATTGCATCGAAACTTAATATAAAAACAACCCAGGTAGCTACCGTTTTAGCCTTATTGGCCGAAGGCGCTACCATACCATTTATTGCCCGATACCGTAAAGATGCTACTGGTTCTTTAGACGAGGTGCAGATTCAAC
>JAYWCY010000569.1:0-2197 GCA_043780175.1 Chitinophagales bacterium | reverse complement strand
CAAGCGTATTTATCGCTATAAGCAGTATAAAAATGGTGCAATGTATTATTAGTTTTTTCATACTCCTACATACGATAACGATTGCATAATTGTTTGTGTTCTACGAAAATAGGATTCCATTACATTTGTAACCCTTATTAAAAGTTCTAAACGAAATAACATGCCACAAAAAATCAAGGTTGCCAATCCGGTAGTGGAATTAGACGGCGACGAAATGACCAGAATTATCTGGAAATTCATTAAAGACAAATTAATTCTTCCTTATCTAGAATTGGATATTAAATATTACGATCTAGGCATGGAATACCGTGACGAAACCAACGACCAAGTAACGATTGATGCTGCAAATGCTATTAAACAATATGGTGTTGGTATTAAATGCGCAACCATCACTCCTGATGAAGAGCGTGTTATAGAATTTAAGTTAAAACAAATGTGGAAGTCGCCAAATGGTACCATTCGTAACATTTTGGATGGTACCGTATTTCGTGAGCCAATTGTGTGTAACAATGTCCCACGTTTAGTACCTAACTGGACTGCGCCTATTTGTATCGGTCGTCATGCATTTGGTGATCAATACCGTGCTACTGACTTTGTAACCAAAGGCAAAGGTAAATTAACCGTTAAGTTTGAAGGTGAAGATGGCACGAAACAAGAATTTGAAGTATTTAACTTTAAAGGCGATGGAGTTGCATTAGCCATGTACAATACCGATGAAAGTATTTATGGTTTTGCACGTTCTTGCTTCAACCAAGCATTAACTAAAAAATGGCCTTTATACTTATCTACAAAAAATACCATACTTAAAAAATACGATGGTCGCTTTAAAGATATATTTGAAGAAGTGTACCAAAACGAGTTTAAAGCTAAATATGCAGAAGCTGGTATCACTTACGAGCACCGCCTAATTGATGACATGGTTGCTAGCGCCCTTAAATGGAACGGCAACTTTGTATGGGCTTGTAAAAACTATGATGGTGACGTACAAAGTGATACTGTAGCACAAGGTTTTGGTAGCTTAGGTTTAATGACATCTGTATTAGTTACTCCAAATGGCACTGTTATGGAAGCAGAAGCCGCACATGGTACCGTTACACGTCACTACCGTGAGCACCAAAAAGGCAAACCAACTTCTACCAACCCAATTGCATCAATATTTGCTTGGACGAGAGGTTTAGAATTCCGTGGTAAATTAGATGGTAACCAAGCGCTCGTTAATTTCTGCCAAGCTTTAGAGCAAGTATGCGTAGAGGTTGTAGAAAGCGGTAAAATGACCAAAGATTTAGCAGTATGTATTTACGGCAATAAAGTAAATCATGGTGAGCACTACTTATATACAGAAGAATTCTTAGATGCTTTGGACACAGCTTTACAAGCAAAATTGGCTTAATCATTTTTTGTCATGTTGAGGTACGAAACATCTAACCAAACATAACACTAGCCCTGCATAGTAAAATATGTGGGGCTTTTTTTGCTACCAAAGTCCTTGAAGGTTTTGCAAAACCTTCAAGGACTAGCACCTAGAATATGCACTAAATAATAAAGCATTTAGTGGACAATAGTTCCGTACCTAGCCGTTGTAGTCTCTTTAATAAGCAATAAATACTATTGCTGAAATTACACCGTTAGTAGCTGAAAAATTATATAGTATCCTTCATCTCATCTTTGACACGCTTCACAACCGCATCGCCAAACACACAAAGCCCTGCATTAAACAGTACCAAAGCCAAAGTGCCATACAAAAACCAAGGCTGCCCATTGGCTTTTTGGCTACCAGCATCTATGGCCATCGATAAGCCTGCACCTACTAGCACCAAGCCGATAGGTGCCTGCCTAAACCATATTTTTATTTTCATAGTTCTAAAATACAAGACTTTGTTTTATCATAGCAGCCCTTTTTATTTTTTAATTAACACCAGACTATCCTTTTGTTTAAAGTATACCCAATACTTAGCACATGTGAAATATGTAATTCATTTGTTGAAACCTATAACGCACTTCTACGTTTGTTGGCTAACTTGAAAACTTCATATTTTATGAAATACGCAACCATCAATACCATGAAACATACAAAAAAACAAGACCAAAAAATAGATAGTGGCGATAGCATGAGCCAGAAAACCAATGAAGATTTTAATAAAAAGAAGCCTATTGACACAGACCCAGGCTTTAAAAAGCCACTACCAATACCACTTGC
>JAYWCY010000568.1:0-7840 GCA_043780175.1 Chitinophagales bacterium | reverse complement strand
GTGGTCCAACCTTCATCCATAAAACCATAACGGTGCTCGTTAATGCCCATGTAAAAGGGAAAGTAACTATGCCCAACTTCATGCTCGGCAATAAACCGTTGTATCACAGCGTCTTCTTGGCGGCTATCGTTTGCCATCATTGGATATTCCATATCGGCAAAGCCTTCTATAATGGTACTTTTAGGAAATGGATAGGCAACACCAGGCCAGTTATTGCTATACCAATCGAGTGAATGTTGAATATATTTTACTTGGTTGTGAAAGTTGGTAGCTTTATCTAAAAAAGCAGATTGGCAACTTGCTCTGCGGCCCGTTATTTTATCAACCACAACACTTGCAGCATCCCACACATAATGATCGCTTATGCAAAATGCCATATCGCTGATATTATCAGCTTGCCACATCCAAGTATTGGTCGCATTTTGTGTGGTAATATTTTTTGCATCAAGGTCTTTTTGTGTAACTACACTTATTACATCATCACTCGTAAAGCTTTTATTAAACTTATCTAGAAATGTAGGTTGTAATACCGCAGCAGGATTTAACAAATTACCAGTGCCCCAAACCAAGAAGTTTTTAGGTACAGTTACTGATACTTGGTAATCATTAAAGTCGTTATAAAACTCTTGTGCATCTGTAAAATTCATTCTATCCCAGCCATGTACATCATCTAACACTGCTACACGTGGGTAAAAATAAGCGAGGAAAAAACTGGTACTATCTAGCTTGCCTTCTCTACCACTTTCTTCACTTACATCATAATGCCATTTGAAGCCTAGTTGCAAACTATCGCCAGCAGGCAAAGGTTTGCTTAGGGTAACGGTGGTCCAAGTATTGGCTTTGGCGTCTCTAAACTTGGCTTCTTTACCATTTTCCTGAAACTGATCTATCAGAATACCTTTTGTTAAATAATCTGCACTAGCGGCTGATTGACGACCTGCACCTGCATTATGAATATTGAGTATCAGCTTTATTATAAGGTTGGTAAGTGGTTTAGGACTTTTGTTAATGTAGGTGATTGTCTCGCTACCCTGAACCAATTTGCTAGGTGGATTGACCGTAACATGAATGTTGTAATGCCCTGTGTTTTGCCAATAATTTTTACCTGGTTTACCATCAGCACTTCTTGTCTCGTTGGTATAGGCTTTTTTTACATTTTGTGGTACAAATAATGGTTGCTGTGCAAGCGCTTTCATAGTAATACCCATTACTAGAGGCAAAATTAGTTTTTTCATATGTGTGCTTTTAAAAATACCCCATGAAAATAACATTTCCGAAACGCTATTGCCTATTTATTTGATAAACGTGGCATATTACTACGTAAATGCCTTTAAATTTCTATATGGTTATTGTTGTAGAAGTTTAATGAGCTTATAATTCCTGTATGGCTGTATCTGGCTTAGCATAACCAAATCTGGCTAGTAGTTTTGTGGTATAATACGCATCAACACCCAAGCTAGCAAGGCTTTCGGCTTGTTCTAAAGCTAAAAACCCATCGGGTTTAATAAGATGACCTGCAAGTATTACATCGGTAACTTTACCTATTACTAAAAAAGTATTGTTGTGGGTAATTGGTACTATTTCAACCAATGACAAGGCATACTTAACATGACTTTCTGATACAAAAGGTGCAGCTATATTAGGCAGATATAGTTCTGTTAAACCAACGGCTGCAAACTCATTTACATCAACAGGATATTTGGCACTACTTTGGTGTGCCTTTGCAGCAATATTGGGATGTATATGATTGATGGTATAAACACCTGTAGCCTTAATATTATTGATTGTATGTGGTGCTGCCGCTAGTGGCCGATTAATAAAGCCAATTAATGCAGGATCTGAACCAAGATGTACCACACTGCTAAATACCCCCAAATTAGGCTGTGCAGCCGCATTTACAGAGGCTATTAAGCTTACTGCTTTAAAGCCTGTTAGGCAGTTAATAAAATTGGCTCTGTAAAAGCGTTCCCATGTTTTAATGGTATCTATAGAAATATGCTGCATAAAGCCATAATTTTTAATTTATTATTTGAAGTTTTTGATAAATAAAGCAATCTACAATATCACGAAATCAGAAATCTCAAATGAGAAATGCTACTCTTCATTATCATCATTAAATACATCTACTACTTTTTTTGGCTGCGGTTGTCTTAATTCCATATGGTGAATTAAATCTGCAATTACGGCCGTCCATCCTGTTTGGTGCGAAGCACCTAAACCCGTACCAGTATCCCCATGAAAATATTCGTAAAACTGTAATAAGTCTTCGTTACCAGACTGCTGATAAAACCAATTATACTTACCATTAAACGATCGCTTACCCGTTTCATCTTTTGTAAATAAACTAATGACTCTATCGGTTAAAAAATTGGCAACCTGCTCTAGGTTCATCATATTACCAGAACCCGTTGGGCATTCTACTTGCAAGGTATCGCCATAAAAAAATCCGTAACGTCTAATAGAACGAATAATTAAATAATTTAAAGGCATCCAAACGGGGCCGCGCCAGTTAGAATTGCCACCAAACATATTAGATGTACTGTCGCCTGGATCATATTGTATCGTATATATTTTTCCATCTAAAGTAATTGAGTAAGGGTTGGCCTCGTGATATTTTGACAAAGCCCTAATACCACCATCAGATAGAAATTCGGCCTCATTTAACATCCGTTTTAGTAAGGCAATCAAACGTTCTCGAGGCACTAAAGAAATTAAAACCTTGTCGCTATCGCTGCGCTCTTCATTAGGCCAGTAACGGTCGTTCTTTTTACGATAATTCTCAAACCAAGTAATCCGCTTTTTAAAATCTGGTAGTTTACTAATGGTATCTTTTTCAATAAGCGATACTGCCAAAATAGGTATTAATCCTACAATTGATTGCACTTTTAAAGGCGTTGCCTCGCCACCTTTTACACTCACCGAATCGTAAAAAAACTGGTCTTTCTCATTCCACAAAATATTTTCGTTCATGGCTTCGGCAATTAATACAAAATGCTCAAAAAACTTCGTTGCCATATCTTCAAACGACACATCATGCGTGGCAATTTCGAGTGCAATATCCATCATATTTAATGCATATTTGCCCATCCAGCTCGTACCATCTGCTTGCTCTAAATGCATATTAGCGGCAATACCGTGGCTTCTATCAAACACACCAATATTATCTAAGCCCAAAAAGCCACCTTCAAATAAATTATTACCACTTTCATCTTTACGGTTAATCCACCATGTAAAATTGATGATGAGCTTTTGAAAAATTCGCTTTAAAAAAGTAAGGTCACCTTTACCAGTATTTTGCTTATCGATACGATACACTTGCAAAGCAGCCCAAGCATGTACAGGTGGATTTACATCTCCAAAGTTCCATTCGTAAGCAGGTAATTGACCATCTGGTTTCATATACCACTCACGCATAATAAGTAGTAGTTGGTGCTTCGCAAAATTGGCATCTATCATAGCCATTGGTATACAATGAAACGCCAAATCCCAAGCGGCATACCAAGGATACTCCCACTTATCGGGCATTAAAATAATATCTTGATTTTTAAGGTGCTTCCAATCGCTGTTACGTCCTTTTTTTTTACCATCATTTACTGGTGTTAAGCCATCACTAGTGGTTAACCAAGCTTCTACATCGTAGTGATAGTATTGCTTGCTCCACAATAACCCAGCAAAAGCTTGACGTTGAATAGCCAATAATTCTGGCGTTGCAGATTGGCAAAGTATCGATGCATAAAAGTCATCTGCTTGCGCCTTACGATTGGTAAATACTTGCTCGAAACCTGTGCCAAATGGCGTGTCATGCGACTTACTGCTAAGCCTACAATAAATGGTTTTGGTTGAATGCGCTTCTACATGCATTTTATACACTGGCGAAAACTTAGTGCCTTTTTTTCTATTGCGTAAAGCATCTGCATTTTCACCATCAATAATAGCAGTATGAAAGGCATCTTTTACAAAAGGTGAGGCATTTGGTATGCCCATAATTTTTTGCTTATTGGTTTCATTATCTGTATAAAAATTATCGTCTGGCTTTTGAAAATAGAAATAATATTTACCTAATCTTTCTTGCTCTGCCCTTACCGATGTTTTACTAATTTCTGTAATTAAAGGCTTCTTTTCATCGCTACTATTTTTCCATCTGTTATAAAACCAAAGTGTTGGCAACACTGTAATGGGTGCTGCTTTGTGGTAACGATTGGTAATGGCAATTTTAATAAAAATATCTTGCGGGCTTTGCTTGGCATAGGTAATTTTTACATCAAAATATTCATCGTTGTCAAAAACACCCGTATCTAAAATTTCGTATTCGGGTTCCGTTTTACTACGCCATTTGTTACGAGCCACTAACTCATTGTAAGGAAATTTTTGTTGCGGATATTTGTACAAATATTCCATATAATAATGCGTGGGTACATTATCTAAGTAATAATATAATTCTTTTACATCCTCACCATGATTACCCTCGTTATTACCCAAGCCAAATAATCGCTCTTTTAATATGGGGTCTTTCCCGTTCCAAAGTGACACAGCAAAGCATAGGTTTTGAAAATAATCAGTAATGCCTGCCAAACCATCTTCGCCCCAGCGGTATACCCTGCTATGTGCATGATCATGCGGAAAATAATTCCACGCATCACCATACTCACCATAATCTTCACGCACAGTGCCCCATTGGCGCTCGCTGAGGTAAGGGCCCCATTGTTCTAGTGGTATTTTTTTACGATCATTAACTGATAATCGTTGATGTTCTGCTGTCATAAAATGAGTTTACAATTTGCCATTGCCTTATATATGTATAAAAGGCACCAAAAGTAGGTCTGCAATTGTTAGCGTTTTAAAGGAATAGTAGAGATAAAAATACAGGAAATGTGGTTTACTAGTAGTTGCTTACCAAATATGTTGATGAGACAGTAATTTTACTAAATATATAACTGTAATAATTATGTTTTTAAGAGTAAAAATATGTTGTATTAGCTCTGAAGAAGAAGCCAATATGGCCATTGGCTATGGTGCTGCTGCAGTAGGTTTGGTGGCAAAAATGCCAAGTGGGCCGGGTATTATTAGCGATGCATTAATTGCTGCCATTGCTGCCAACACACCACCACCAATAGGTACATTTATGCTTACTAGTGAAACCGATGCAGACGCTATTATTGCACATCACAATCGTACAAATACCAATACCATTCAAATTGTAGATACTTTACAAAGTGGCACTTACAAAGCAATTAAAAGGGCTTTACCAGCTATTAAAATAGTACAGGTTATTCATATAATAAACGAGGCCTCTATTGATGACGCATTGCGGATAGCAGAAGATGTGGATGCATTATTGCTAGACAGTGGCAACCCTAATTTAACAGTAAAAGAACTAGGCGGTACTGGTAGAACACATAATTGGCAATTGAGTAAACAAATCGTTGCGCAAAGTAAAAAGCCGGTATTTCTAGCAGGTGGCTTACATGCAGATAATGTAAAACGTGCAATTGATGCTTTGCAGCCTTATGGCTTAGACGTATGCAGCGGTGTAAGAACAAATCATCAATTGGATACAGATAAGTTAGAAACATTTTTTAGAGCCGTGTATACGTAATAGATAATGCGTTTGTTTTTCATTTGTCTTTACCTTCACAAAAATTTATTGATGATTTTAGTTACTGGTGCCAATGGTTTGGTTGGCTCGCATCTTGTTACCAAATTACTAGCACAAGGCAAGCAGGTAAAGGCTTTGTATCATTATCATCGGTGTGACATTAGCCACCAAAATTTAACTTGGCAGCAAGGTGATATTTTAGATATCATTGATTTAGAAGATATTTTTACTGGCATTACAGAGGTATACCATTGTGCCGCAGTTGTATCCTTCGACTCAAAAGACAAACACTTACTACATAAAACTAATGTTGAGGGCACAGCTAATGTGGTAAATGCTTGCCTTAATACAGGTGTACAAAAATTATTGTTTGTAAGTTCTGTTGCCGCATTGGGTAGAGCAACGCTTAACAAACCAATTAGTGAGGCTAATAAATGGATTGAAAGTCATCACAATAGCGCGTACGCTAAGTCAAAATACTTGGCTGAAATAGAAGTTTGGCGGGGCATTGGCGAAGGCCTAAATGCAGTAATTATCAATCCAAGTATTATTCTTGGCTGTAGCAATTGGACCAAAGGCTCTGCGGCAATTTTTAAAAATGCTTATGACGAATTTGCATGGTACACTCTTGGTACCAATGGTTTTGTAGATGTACAGGATGTAGTGGCAATAATGACACATTTAATGGCTAGTGATATTAGTGCAGAACGTTTTATTGTGAGTGGTTACAATGCAAGCTATCAAACTTTATTTACCAATATTGCCATTGCTTTTAATAAAAAACCACCTTATAAATTGGCAACAGCATTTGCAACAGAGATTGTTTGGCGACTTGAAGCAATCAAAGCTTTATTTACTGGCAGTAAGCCTTTGCTTACAAAAGAAACTGCCAGAACTGCGCAACAAACTATCGTGTACAACAATCAAAAATTACTTAATACTTTACCGCATTTTACATACACAACACTTGGTGATTCTATTAGTAGAATATGTAGTGAATTAAAGCAGCGATACCAACTTGCCTAATGGTTCATTAGTCCATTACTTTTTTCCAAAGCTCTGGTATACGCTTTATCCATACAAATTCACGTCGTTTTTCTCGCACATCTATGGCAGGTGTTCCCATATATATTTTATCGCCATCTATCGTATTTGTAACACCAGCTTGCCCCATTACTACCGCACCAGCTTTAATAGTTATTGTTTTATTTACGCCTACCTGACCCCAAAGTGTCACACCATCTTCTAAAGTAGTGGCGCCTGCAATGCCTACTTGTGCAGCTAATATGCAGTTCTTTCCAATTACCACATCATGTCCTAGATGCACCATATTATCTATAATAGTGCCTTTGCCAATGGTAGTGCTAGCACTTACGCCTCTATCAATGGTACAGCCACAACCAATTTCTACATGATCTTCAATTACAACATTGCCACAGCTATTCATTTTCTTAAACCAAACGTCTCTACTTTTCTTCGTGTTATAATAAAATGCATCGCCACCAATTACAGTACCAGCTTGTATTACAACATTATTGCCAAGGACACTGTAATCCAAAATAGTTACATTTGGAAAGATGATACAATTGCTGCCAATAGACACATGATTACCTATAAATACACCAGGCATAATGATGGTATTGGCACCAATTATAGCTGTATCGCTTATGCTTTTGGTAGCTGGTACAAAGGGGCGAAAATGATTAGTAATCGTTTGATAGGCCTCAAAAGGATGATCAGTTACTAGCAACGCTTTACCTTCTGGTATTATTACATCTTTACTATTGATGATGATAAAGTCAGCAGCGCTTTGCAAGCACTTATCATAATATTTAGGATGGTCAACAAATACCAAATCACCTGCTTCAACTTTGTGTATTTCGTTAATGCCTGTTGCCTGCAATGCAGTATTACCAAGCAGTTCAGCATTTATCAATTCGGCAATCCATGTTAAAGAAACGGGGGAAGGAAATTTCATCTGTATGTATTTTGTATGTTCTAGCAATCAAAGGTAATAAGGTGCAAGTGTGCAAAGTAATTTTTGAAAATAAGCCACTGACTATTTTTTTCGTACCGGCAACCCACCAAAATTCATATTGGCAACGCTTTAACCCATATAAGCACCCTGAAAGTATTGTTAGTAAAGGGTTTTAAAGAATAATTATGGTAAGAAGCCCATGTTGTAAAGGCTACAAACTAATGTGCTAACTACGCATTTAACTTACGCTATTCACATGCTTATTT
>JAYWCY010000567.1:0-15210 GCA_043780175.1 Chitinophagales bacterium | reverse complement strand
TAAAAAAATACCGCCTCCAACACTCAAACAGATAGATACAAGGCTTAATGCAATAGTATAAATAAACGTAACCAAGACATCGTTGGTAGCAAACACAGCTTGCCAATGTAGGGAAGTAAACCCACTGCTTAAAACACCAACGACACCAAAACTGTATAACAATGCATAACCAATACCAGCCACCAATGGTAGTATGGCAAATGCGACTAAAAGTAAAATTGGAATGCTATTGATTAACCTATTTTTCATTTTGCGTTAATGACAAATTTCCTAAAATCTTCGCCTACTCTTAGCATATATTTCGGGTCGGTTTCTTTAATAGATTTAGCTGTTACTTCCGCATCCGCAATACCATATTTTAGCTTTGGTAAAGCGTTGTAAGCAGCCTTTGATACCTTATCTAGCTTTTTATAATCCAGCACCAAACTACCGCCCCAAACTGTAAAATCACATTTTTTTATTTGTGCTTCCGGTGATATTAAAAAATTACAAACTGCCATTGCTGCTTCTTTATTGGCAGAATTGAAAGGAATGCCCAAATAATTGGTATTGTGTGTGCAACCAGCTTTTAAAATATATTCTTTCGCCGTTGGTGGATAGACACCTTCGGTAACTTTCCTATCCACATCGGCCAAGCCAAATGCGACTGTAAAATCAACTTCGCCATTGCTAAACATTTGCGAAATAGCCACATTGCTTGCAGGAAATGTTCCACCCTTTTTCCAGAAATGTTTCTTGTTTCTATTAATAAATTGCCAAAGCTGAGTTGAGTAAGTGGTATATTTTTTTTCATCAAAAGTGCCATCTAAAACAGTAATACCGCCAGCCAATTCTATTAACCAACTTTTTAATAAAGTTAGTCCCGAAAAATCTTGCGCAATGGTGAACTTACCTGGATGTTGTTGCCAATACACTTCAAATTCCTGCATAGAAACAGGGACTTTTTTTACCCTTGCCGTATCGGTAACAACTACAAAAAAAGCATTACCCCAAGGTGCTTCATAACCGTTTACTTCTTGCTGAAAATCGTACTTAATCATCGGGTCAGTAAAGTCGATATATTTTGAATTAGGCAATTGCTGCACAAAAGGCCCGTACAAGCCATTTATTTGCTTTAATTGGTAAAATGTTTCGCCATTTATCCAACAAATATCTATCTGCCCTTTGGCAGTGTTACTTTCCTTTTCGGCCATAATGTTATTCACTATTTCCTTACCCTGACCAGCCACAATTTTTAGCGTAATACCATACTGTGCTTTCACCGCGGGCACTACATAATCGCTCATGTATTTGTTGGCTTTTTTATCCCCTTGGTACATTATCATTGTAACTGTGGCACCTTTGGATTTATCGGTAATTTCTTGCCAATTTAATTTGCTAATGTCCGCTTGCTTGGTATCAGGCCTGTTATTACAGGCCACCAAGAAAAGTAACAACGAGACCGCTATTATTTTACTTTGCATGAAAGATTATCTTTTAATATTTTAGTTATCAAATTATGGTTATAAAATTAAAAAAGAGAAGCATCTAAATATTAGATGCTCCGACTTTATCGAAATAGTTATTACCAAATATACCGTAAACCAAATTGAAACTGCCTTGGTGGTGCAGTACCACGTTTAGTAAATGTATTGGCCGATGCTGAACCGAATTGTACTGAATTATTGCCACCAGTTCCTGTGTTGTAACCAGTTAAATTTTCGGTATTTAATAAGTTAAAAATATCGGCAGAAATTTCTATGCATGGTTTGTGGTTGATACTTAATTTATACTTGGCAGAAAAATCGAAAGTAGTTGCAGATGGTAAACGACCACCGCCATTTCTAGTTTCACCGGGGGTATAATCTACACCACTAACAACATTGCCATAAGCACCTTCGCCATTACCATTTAAATCGCTAACACCGCCATATTTTGTAGCATCTGCATAGTATGTAATTGGCTGTCCACTTTGAAACAATAAGGTTGGTGTTAATGATAAATTTTTTAGGGCATACCAAGTAATAGAACCGTTTACAACGTGGGTACGATCGTTGTTGCCATAGCCATATTCTTGATCCCAATTATTAGCATCGGTAGCACGTACATTAATGCCTTCATTATCGGTTTTAAAACGTGACAAAGTATACAAAATGCGGTACGAAATATTATCGTTTGCGCCTTTTGTTTTTTGTAACATTAAGTTCATTGCACTATACCTTGCTTTTCCCTTTGTTTCGGTCATAAATACATCACGAGAAATACCTTGATAATCAGTACCACCAATGGTTGCAACAAATTGCCCATTCACAGTTTTAATAGGCACAGGCCTTGTTAAATTTGCGGCGGCTGTTGTACGAACAACCACATTTGCAGGATCATTTAATGGATAAGCTGAAGCCGTATTTAAGTTGGTAATCCTAAATAAATTATTGGTATTAACCTGTATCAAATCAATTGAAAAAGTTAACCCTTCATCTAACTTACGTTGGTAGCCAATAGTAAACTGTTCAGAGTATGGATTTTGGTAACCATCGGGGTTTTTGATGCGGAAATTAGTGCTTGATTGCAATGCTCTATTACCTTGAATTGACTCAGATTTTGGGCCTTGCAAATAAGCTGGTGTTGAACCTAAAGAATAAACTGCTCTTAGATTTCCAGGGTTTGTAATCCTATCCAAATCGGCAGATTTGCTTAAAATTCCCAAGCGTTGCAATTCGGCTAATTGCAATTTAAAGTTTGGTGAATTGTTGCTAAACTGGAGATTATCACTGGTAACAGAATATTTTATTTTATCGTAAAAAATACCATAGCCACCACGGATAACATTATTGTCATCTATCTTGTAATTGAAGCTGGTTCGTGGCGCAATATTGTTCCAATCGCCTTTTGTACCACCTGCTTTTGATAAGTTATCGTAATCAAAGCGTAATCCTAGGCTCACATTTAATTTTTCGCTTACAGAAATATTATCTTCTACATATGCATCAAAAACATTTTGCCTTGTACCAAAAATAGATTTGTCCAAATCAACTTTGTATTCCCTTACTTCCACGTTAGATGGAATGTCATTTATATCTAATGCTGATCCTAAATTTTTAGCTTTTATTGCATCAACTTGTGCCTGTGTTAAACGCACCGTGTAATAGCCGTAAGCATTGCCAGCACCCAGTAAACTAAAGCTAGAGGTTGTAAATTCTACCCCAGCTTTAAAAGCATGTTTACCTTTTGTAAGGGTAAATTTTTGCTGGATTTGATTGGTATATTCATCATCAATAAAAATATAATCGTTAGGGCCAATGGTTGCCAATGTTGCACCAGTTGGGCCTTGTACCAATGCACCTGATTTACCAAAATTGGGGTTATCACGGTAATTCCATTTAAAGTAAGATGTTTGGATATTGGTCTCACCTTTCAGTTTACCCGAGATGGTATAATCGTTTTTTAAGGCAATTAAATAGGTGCGATTTTTTTGTGTAGAAGCGGAAGAAGGGAAATTATTGCCCCCAGATAAACCGCCACCTTGTTGGCCAATATCGAAACAACCATAATTAGCACGAAGGCTACTGTGGAAAGTACGATTCCAATTCTGATCTATTTTACCGGACAAATAAGTGAAGCTATTTTTGCCCCTAACTGTTTCATTAACTCCCAAAGCAGGCACGGCCAAAAGGTTGTCTTTAATATCAAACGTTTGCTCAAAATTTACATAATAAAACGTTTTATCTTTTTTAATAGCACCGCCCAAACCAACACCGAGTTGTTGGCGTTGAAAACCATCTTTTACAGGGTTACCATATAAATCTACACCTGCAAAAGCCGATTTACTATCAATAATTTTGCCTGGTCTAGTTACATAAAATACTTCGCCAGAAAATTTATTAGTACCAGAACGTGTTGCCAAATTAACAATACCGTTGCTGGTATTACCAAATTCAACCGAATAATTATTGGTTAACACCGTTACGTTTTCTGTAAAGCCAAACGGCGTATTAAATTTAGAATTACCTAAGAAACGTTCGTTATTATCCATTCCATCAATTAAATAATTGGTATATATACCTGTCAATCCATTGATGGCGATAGCTGGGGCTTCGTTATAACTTAAAGTTGAGATGGTAACGTTTGGTAAACGGATTAAACTTTTGGTAATATCACGTCCTTCAACTGGCAACACTTCAATTTCTTTTTTAGTAATAAATGCAGCCACAGTTGCATCGGTTTTATTTATTTGCGATCGCTTATCGGTTACAGTTACTTCATCTAAAACTGCTGTCTTTTTTTGTATAGAAATGGCCAAGACCTGATTGCCATTTCCAATTATTTCAACAGATTTATTATAGTCATAGATATCGGCGTTTTCAGTAATTTGAATAGCATATTTACCGGGTTGTAAGTCGCTAATGGTTGCTACCCCTGAGACATCTGTTATAGCCGTTTTTATTATTTTACCACTCTGTTTAATATTTAAAGTGATGTCAGACAAAGATTTTTTGCTTTTAGAATCAGTAATTTTTATTTGTAAAATCGACTGTGCAAATGTGTAGGATTGAGCCATGATAAACATGACTAGTAACGTAATGATTTTTTTCATCGTTAAATTATAATTGACGTGATGTAATTTGATAAAATAATAATTCTTGTAAAGGTTTTGAACCGTTTTAAGAGTTAAAATAGGAAACTTACAATATGGGCGGGGCTCTTAAAGGCTTGTTACCATTGATTTGTAGTTGTTGAAATCTTTTATTTACAATATTGTATAACGGAATATTTTTGGCAATTATTTCAGATAGTAGTAAACGCCAACTATTGTTTATTGAAAACTTATAAAGGGATGCTAACACATCGTCTTTGGTATTTATATCGGATAAACGTGGTAAAAAAGTAGTTGAAAATGATGCCCCAAATTGGACAAACTGCTGGTACAAAAGCTTTGTTTGCCATTTAAATTGCAGGAAAACTTCCTTATCAAAAACCGATTTATTAATGGCAAATAAATAAACACCACCTCTACAATCTGGGCCTAAAACTAATTGCTGATTATTGGTAATTTGCTCATTTGCATTTAATAAAATGGCTTTGTTTAAATCAAGGCAGTCACCACCAATAACTATTAAATTATCATAGCCATTTTCAAAACCAGCAATTAACGCATTTGATATTCTCTCGGCAAAAGAATTGCCTTCTTGTACGCTCTCGTTACAAATAATAACTGGCAAACCTGTGGTATTTGCAGTGCGTAATGTTTTATTGTATAAATAATCCCATAACTTACCATCTGCGGCATTATTGCCAATAATGGGCTTACAGTAACTTTCAGCAGCACAAGTCCTACTAAAAATCAATATAGCAGTAGTTTGTTGCATCATAACCTTAAAAACGTAAAAACTACTAAAATAGTTTTAGGTATTGCTCTATATGTTAATAAAATGGTACTGTTATTTTTTCAATTCGAGTCGAAATGATATCTGCAATACTTTTTTCTTTATATAGGTCTGCATAAATCTATATCCGACATATATATAAAGTATTCTTATTCGTCATATTTTCAATGAAATACCATTTTAAGCATAACGTTTTTGCAAATATGTATTGAGTTGGATATAAGGTCAGAAGCGTTGCTATCTCACTTGTTTCACTATCACTTTTAAAGACTTGTTTATATACCTGATGGTAATAATAGGAAGGTAGTATTCCTTTGTTTAGCATCCGTATTATCGTGATACATGTTCAAAATAGTTATACTAAAAGGTAGAAACTCCAATCTGCTTGGTGAAGTAGCAAGTGATAATTTCCAACAAAACTCGCCATAAAAGCTTTATTGTACCGCCTTGCAAATTCCAATGCACCTGCGATAGGCTGGTGCGTACTTGCATTTATCACTAAACCTTCGAAGTTAAATGCTTGTGAAAGCAATTCAAAATGGAAGAGTAAGGGTAATAGGCTGCTGGTGCCAAAAAAGGTGGATGGTCATATTTTAGTGATTATAATGAACTGTAGATTTTGTAATGTGTAGATCAATCTGCGCACAACTGGCTAGCTATTTAGTACTCTCACAGTACACTATCTCTACTTCATCCCTACTTTATCCCTACTTCATCCCTACTTGAAGGGTACTTAATGCAATTATGTAAAGTGTATTCAGGATAGGACAGTATTCAGGATAGGACAGTATTCAGGATAGGTCATATTGTCTAATCCTTGTAAAGCAGTATTAAAATCTTTGAATGGGGGGCAGCTCGGTCCGTTACCTTAAATGCACGAGTCAACAGATTGATAGCTAAACATCAAATTATTTCGCTTTTGCGACCATTTTGGCACCACCAAGTAACAGATAGTTTTTAATGGTTTAATAGTTTATTCAATTCTAGCCAATAGGACTCGTTCCAAAATCTTCTTGCAGAGCCTGAAGTAGATGGCAGTACAAAAACCATAGAATTACCTATTTTTCTTTGCTGTAATCCGTAATCGATTAGACTTGTGACACCTTGAAAGCCCAAAGCAAAAGAAGCTGCGGCTTTGCTGGTAAATGCAATACACTTTGGCTTAAATGCGTGCATTTTTTCAAGAAAAAGGGCTATTTCATAACTCTCTTTACTTATTTCATTATCATTTCCACATTCAATATGAACTAAGTCAGTCAAACCAATTTTATATTGATTGATGCCATAGCATTCATCTGGTAATAATTTGTGAGGTGTGAAGCCTGATTTATGTAAAATGCCATAAAATTTATTTCCAGGACCTGCGTAGTAGTACCCTAGTTTTGCAGAAGCCTTTCCTTTGGCTGTACCGCAGAATACTACATTTAGATTGGTTGTTAGTATATCTTTAAGCATAATTCTTAGCTATTTTTTATGTTTGCCATAGTGATTATTGGTAGTTTTAAGCTTACGAAACCCGCGTTGGCCCAGCATATTATAGTTTATTAGTAAATAAACAACCTATTGGCATTATAGAGGCCAAATGTGAGGAAGAAGCCGGCAGGTGCGGGGCACACAAAGAACAAAGAGACGGGTACCGAACAGCCAAAGCAAAATAACTTAACACCAACAATTGTTTTTGGTTATGAAAGCTTGGGTGAAGTCATTCGATTCACTGATTTTAGGAATTCCAAACCTAAGTCAAGACTAGTATTTAGCATTCATCGCTCGGCATCATTGGCCCGCTATTGTAAACAGACTGCCTCGTTAAGAAAAAGATTGCAGGATTTACCCGCATTACTAGCACTTAGTTTAAGAGACTGTTAAATCTTGGCTATTATAAATTAGAGGAATATTTAAAGATGCCAAAACCAAAGCTTTAGACCAATTGGTCCCTATTATTGGCAAAATAGTACAGTACATTGTAGTCGGTAAATTTTGGTCTTGTACACCTTGGGCTATCTAGAACGCCTGATTCAAAATAACATAATGCCAGAGTTATTGGTAGCCGAAATTTGGTGTATAACAACATTTTAATAAGATAAATTTCATCACTTTGATAATCGAATAAATGAACGAGTTATCTAATTTTTCCTTGTAATACTTGCATGTCTTAAAATTTTTCAACACTTATAACTATTGATTTACCTTCTAATGTATTCAATTTATTTCTTTCAATGTTGTTTTTTATTTTGAAAATGCTTTAGAGATCAAAAAAATAATCAGTGCAATAACGATAACAACGATAATAATGCCTGTCCAAACGCCGGCTTTAAATATGCCGCTTACAATTTGACAAGAACTTAATGAGTATGCCATTGTAATTAATGCTAAGAGGAAGGTTGACTTTGTTTTCATATATAACTTTTAAAAATTTAAAAAGAGTTTTTTTTTTGATATTGATTTTATAATATCAGTTATGCATCATAAAATACAATAACAAGAATGCGTAGCATATTTCGAGTTCAGTAATTAATAAATATGTGATAATATTTAGTATTACAGATATAGTAAAAACTAACTTTCTTTTTTCCTCATAAGACGTTGAAAAATCCATGCAATGGCTTTATTAATAATTTCTGTATGATTTGCCAATGACTTAGCAGCTGATAATTGTAATACGCTACTAATGCTTTTTCTTACAAGATTTTTTGATGTACTTACCACCATTTTATTTGCTATAAAATTGGATAATATGCCAATTATTTTTTCAAAAAAGGAACCATTTGGTTTTAAAGTACTTATGTCACCAAAAAATTTCTTAATTAAATTTATGGGATGCATACTTTGATATGTAATATGTAGTTGGGCTTTTAATATCTCCAATTCTAGCACTTGCTTAGCTTTAAGTGTTTCAATATTGGCTAATAATAAGTCACTTTGATTTTGTTGTTTCATACCTATACTTTTTACTGCAAAAGTTGTATAATAATTAAATTACTTACAGGCGTTTTGAGCCATTTGGTTTTAAAAATCCATAACATCAATATCACAAAAGCATAAAAAAAGCCAATACAAAAAAATCCATAATACGATTTACCTAAAAGGTCGCCAATCCACAAGGCAAATGCGACACTTATTATAAGAATAAACAAGCATATTACTGCAATTATTACTAAACGCATCACTAAGTTTGATGCCATATCAGCATACTTAGCTACAGCTTTTAATTTTGCTAATTCTAAAGTTGTTTTTCCAAATGCTTCGAAGTCTTCAAAAAGTACTTCTATAGGTGATGATTGATCGCTCATAATCTAAATTTGTACGCTCAAAAAATGCCGTTAAGTAAAACGAATTAGCCAATAGCTTGCTTAAGGTCTTTGGTGATTAATTCAATTTTTGCGCTTCCTTCAGCAAGGTTGGTTTTTGCATCTTCAGAAATACCGTTGTATTTCTTTGTCACAACCGCTGCCAAGTCACCTAACTTTTCTTTTAAATCCTCTACATAATCTTCACCTTTACTCATAATCAATTTTCTTGTTTTTGCCCCTTGTTGTGGTGCAAATAAAATACCTGCAATAGCGCCAATAGCAGCGCCTGCTAATACACTTAATAATACGTTTGTGGATTTCATGCTTTCGGTTTTGTGATTATTGATTTAAATAAATATTTATTTCTGTAAGAATTTTTAAATAGTATAACTTGCATTATATACTATTTAAACCACTTATGTGCAAATACGGGAATGTAAAATTTAATCAAAAAATTGCAGTATTAATTTTACAGAAAAATTGGAGGCATTTTGTCCATAAAGAATTGTTAGTATAACCTTCTAGCTCACTATACTCCACTTCATCCATTTGTATACGTACAACGTTGTTTACAGTTTTGAAATTGGCCCCTAATTTTATGGCAATACCCTTTGCAGTCATATAATAAGGGTTTCCTTTTTTGTAAAAGAAAAGCTCTACAGGAAAAATATCTCCACCATATTTGTGCTCAAAATCGCTACCACTTAATGGAAAATATAATTGTCCATTATCGTCCATTACAATTGTTTTTTTCAACCCCAGTGCTTGCTTATGTGTTTCATCAATATAGCGGTATAAAATAGCGTTAGAAGAATCTTTTATTCTTTCTTTGATGAACTGTTTGTGTTTATCTGTTGTCATAAAAGTTCGTTTAGTTGTATTAGTGAAAAAAACGTGCCAACTAGTGCATATTGTATTACAAAAGAGAAAAATATTGGTACTCTTTTTGGGTTAATAAAATGCTCAGAGCTATTAAGCTTTTGGCTATGAATTTATATTTAAGTAATGCTTACTGACTAGTGAAAAATAGAATCCCAAACGATTATTTTTCTTTACAACAAAACGAAAAATCTGATACAGCAATAATTGGTACAGGTATTTCTGGTGTATTGGCAGCTTGGTATGGACAACATCTTAGTAGATAAAGCTATATTGTAATTGGAAGTACATCAGCAACCTCATCTTTGTTACGATATACAGTAGATAACACTAATTGATTTAGTTAAAAAATGTGTAAAAAAAAGTGAAAGACAGCTACAAACTTTGTTTAAAAGCTACTGATGTGGTTACTGTAAATTAGCTATCAAGTAGCATAATAGCGAAAGATAAGGCCTAGTAATGACCAAATAATTATTAGGATGCTTGCATGTAAAAAGGCCCAGGCACAACCAGTTGATTTAGCAACTTTTGTTGAGAACTTATCAAAAAAACTATTACACAATTTTAGGCTAGATTACTTGCTTACAATTACTTTATTTTAGAGTTGTTATGAGTTTAAAAAAAGCGAAGACAAAAATAGTCTTCGCTTGTACATTTTATACTTCGGCTTGTGCATCTGAATTAATGTGTGCAACTGCTAGCTCTGTAAGGCTTTTATCTGCGTCCTTTTCTTCTTCTAAGGTTTGGCTTAAAATATCGGCCACGTCTTTTCGGCCAATATTTATTGCAAATTGTGCCAATGTGCCATAGGTTGCAATTTCATAATGCTCTACCTTTTGTGCACCAAAAATTAAACCTGCATCTCTTGTAAATGTACCTTTTTCCGTTTCTTCAATTATAGAATCGCATTCTTTAGTAATGCCTTCCATTGCATCGCATTTTTTTGCTTGAGGTTTTGTTCCCATAAGTCCAAAAATGTTTTCTAAACGTGTTATATGCTCTTTTGTAACAGTTAAATGCTGATCAAAAGCGGCTACTAATTCAGCAGAATTTGCTGCCTGTTTCATTTTTGGGAGTGCTTTAGTAAGATGTTTTTCTGCCCAATAAATGTCTTTTAATTCATCAACAAAAAAAGCTTCTAATTGTGTTTTTGCCTTTGGTGAAATGCTAATGCCATTTGAACTTTTTTTTGTTGACGCTTTTTCGGGTGAAGCTGTACTTGTTGTCATAAAATGTTTTTAATAATTTTAGATAATTTTTACTATCGATGTATTGATGAAAAAATTGTTCCAAAAAAAATTAAAGCTAAAAATAAAAAATAGGCATTAAAAGTGTAATTAAATACCCAAGTAAAGTATTATTTTGTAGAATAGCATTCTCAAAACGTATTACTTGGGGAAACCAATGGTAAACTGTGTACCCTTGTTTACTTCAGATTCTATTTCAACCGTTGCATTGTGAGAACGTAAAATAGCCATAGCCGAGGAAAGCCCTAAGCCAATACCTGTTTTTTTAGTGGTAAAATAAGGCTCAAACAGTTGCTCCTGCTGCGATTCATCCATACCACAACCATTGTCTTTTATAATTAAATCTATACTCGTAAGTTTTTCTACTACAATAACATTTAGAATACCTTTTTTATCTTCCATTGCCTCAATAGCATTCACAAAAAAATTAATTAGCGCCATTTTTAGTTTTTCTTCATCTGCCATAATGGTAATTTTCTCGTCTATTTCTCTTTTCATGACGACCCCTTTTAGGGTAAGCCTATCATAAATAGATACCATGGCATCTTGTATCAGATCTTTAAAATTTGTTTTTTGGAGTACTATGTCTACAATTTTAAAGGACTCTAATAATTTTCCTATTAAATCATTAATTCGTAAACTGTTTCTTTTTACAATATCTACATAAATATTTTTATCAGCAGCTGTTTCAAGGTGGTTCAAACTTTCAATAGACAATAATATATTATTAAGCGGATTTCTTATTTCGTGAGCCAACATTTTTACAAAACGCTGTGTAGACTCGAATTTTTCGGCCAATAAATTAGCTTGCTCTGCTTTTTTTAGCTCTGTAATATCATGAAATACCCCTTGGTAATAAGGCCTGCCGGTTGCATCTTTCTCGCAGGTTAAGTTTAAAAGACCCAAATGTTCATCAGCATTTAGCATCACTAGTTTTATTTCTTCATCTACTAGTTCGTTTGCCTCTGTAACATTTACCAAGAGGCTTTTTATCTCATCGCAATTTTTTAATAATTTATATATTTCAATGCCTGCAATTTCAGTTTTTGGTAGCCCTGTAATTTGCAAGGCCGCATCATTAATATCTATTACTTCAAAATTTTCATTTAAAGTAAACATGGCGTCTTTAGAATTCTCAAACATTGTACGGTACTTGTTCTCGCTTTTTTGTAGTGCCTTTAAACTTTGGTAACGTGCAATAGCGTATCTAATGCTTCTCTCAAGTGACTGGGGGCTAATATCAGACTTTATTAAATAGTCATAAGCGCCACGGCTCATTGCATTTTTATCAATCTCGATATTGCCTTTACCTGTTAATAATATGATGGGAATATCAATATCATTTGCAACTGCTTCCTCAATTAAATCAACACCTGTTCTCGCGCCTAATCGGTAATCAGCAAGTACTAAGTCATAATTATTTTGCCGTAATTGATCAATAGCTGCTTTAAAGGTAGCACTCCAAGATATCTGAAACTTGTAGTAATCTAAACCAATAAGCATGGTAGAGGTAATAAAGAAATCATCTTCATCATCGTCAACAATTAGAATTTTAAATAAATCTTCCACGTAGGTTAAATATATAACTTGAGACCTTACAATAAAATTTTCAAACAATTACTGAATTGTCAATAACTTATGTTCTTCCATTTTATTGTACAAAGTTTTTCGGTCAATCTTTAAAATGCGGGCCGCTTTGCTTTTATTATAATTGGCTTGTTTTAAGGCTTCAACTATTAGGTTATATTCGGCAATTAGGGCAGTCGTTTTTAAACTCTTTTCATTGATAGAAGATTTTTCGGGGGTATCCTTATTTATTGTAGGATATATTGGTTCAGAACCATTTAAAATGTTAGAGTGGTTACTTTGTTTTGGCAAAACATAAGTTAGCTTTTCTGATTCTTCAGACATGGGTCTGTCAAATTGTATTTTAGCGTAATTAATCATTTCAAAAGGCAACACATCTATATCAATAGTGTTACCATCAGTAAGTAAAGTACTCCGTTTAATAATATTTTTCAGTTCTCTTAAATTACCAGGCCATGCATAATTAAGAAAGACATCTTGTGCTCTAGCTGAAATAGCTGTTACATCTTTTTCAAGTTCTTTTGAGGTGCTTTTTAAGAAATGGTTCGCAAATAAAATAATATCATCGCCTCTTTCACGTAATGAAGGCACTTCAATACTAAATTCATTAAACCGGTGAAATAAATCTTCTCTAAATTTTCCTTTTTTTGCTGCATCCATTAGTTTTTCGTTGCTTGCAACAATAATACGTACATCAATTTCAATATCTTTTGTTCCACCAACACGCCTTACTATTCTTTCTTGCACTACACGTAATAAACTTACCTGCACATCATAGGATAGATTGACTATTTCATCGAGAAAAATAGTTCCACCATTAGCCAATTCAAAACTTCCTACTTTTTGGTTAATGGCACCTGTAAATGCGCCTTTTTCGTGGCCAAACAATTCGCTAGTTGCAAGCTCTTTGCTTAATGCACCACAGTCTATGGCAATAAATGGCGCATTAGCTCTTTTGCTATTCTTATGAATAGTTTGGGCTATTACTTCTTTACCACAACCACTTTCTCCATATAAAATAACACTAAAGTTGGTAGGCGCAACCCTTTTTACTTGGGTAATGATGGTTTTAAAAATTGAGCTATTGCCAAAAATATAGTCGTCGTTTGCAGTCTTTACGTTATCGTCTTCACCCTTTACTTTTTTATGTTGTAGGTCGCTGTGTTTGATTGATTTTATATTATTTCTAGTAAGTGCACTTTTAATAGTTAGCAATATTTCATCTGGCAATAATGGTTTTGTTACATAATCGTAGGCACCCATTTTTGTTACTTCTACTGCTGCTTTTACGTCTGAATAACCTGTAATGATTATGACAGGGATATCCGTATTTATTTCACTAATACCTGCAAGTACTTCTTTGCCATCCATGTCTTCTAAACGGTAGTCGCATAGCACTGCATCTATTTCATTTTGAGCAATGTATGCCAATGCGTTTTTGCCACTATACACTTCTTTTACTTCAAACCCATTTCTGGTTAAGAAACGTGTTAACAACATGCACATTTCTCTATCGTCATCAATAACCAATATTTTTTTCATCTTTTGCAGTTTGTGGCTTCATTTTATCATATGCATTGGCAAGTTTAGTTCCAATTTTTTATGTCATATTGTAATAGTTTAAAGTAAACTGTTTTTTTTTATAGTAACTGTGCGTAACATGGGTTTATTTTTTTGATACGCGAAAAAATGTAGAAATTATTACCCAATTTGTATGAAAAAATACGTGTGGTTATATTGTATTTGCTTTATAGCTATTGCCATTTTTTTATGGCTGTATAAAGATTTTAATGAACGCCTTTCAACATCTAAAGCCTTAGAAGATATCACTACCCATACCTATCTTGTTATTGGCCAACTTCAAAAAATAGAAAATGCACTTTTAGATGCTGAGGCTAGCCAAAGAGGTTTTATTATTACAGGTGACTCTGCTTTTTTAGAGCCTTATTTTTCTACCAAACCAACTTTATTTAAATACATAGATACCTTAAAGATTTTAGTAGGGGATAACCCAACGCAGTTAAACAAGGTTACGCTTTTAAAAGCTACCATCGTAATACGCCTTCATACTCTTTTTGAAGCGCTTGAAAAGAAGAAAATGGATAATGCTTTGGGAATTAAAGAAACAATAGATCTAGGGCAGAAAACTATCGATGAATACAAAGCGCAAATGCAAAGCATGAAGAATATAGAGTGGAATTTGCTTGTAAAACGTCAGAGTATCAAACAAAAACACGAAGCTTTGACTCCTGCAATGTTTAAGGTTGTGTTCGCCATTTCTAGTTTTTTTGTATTTATAAGCATTTTGCTGATGATTTATGAATTGAGAATACGAACACGCTCTCAAAAAGAATTGGAACAAAAAATAATTGAATTACATGCAAACAATGAAGAAGTTGAACAATATGCTTATGTAATATCTCACAATTTACAAGAACCATTAAGAAAAGTAAGAACCTTTGGGTCTTTGCTGCTGCATAAATACAAAAATGTACCGCCCGAACAAGCAAATATTATTGCACGTATGGAATCAGGTGCAGAACAAATGCAAAATATGCTTGCGGACCTTATTACGTTTACCAATTTGTTTAAGAAAAAAAAGGTGGTAAAACTAGTTTCTCTTAGTCAGGTTCTTATTGAAGTGATTAAAAAAATAGAAGATAAAAATGGAACAAATTTACCAGAAATAAAAATTGGCACATTACCTAATATAATGGGCATTCAAGATCAGTTAGAAATTTTGTTTGAACAATTATTTGACAACAGTATTAAATTTCGATCTCCACATCGCCAAGTCATTATTTCGGTTAATGAAAGCTTTAGCGATAAAAAAAGAAATAAGAC
>JAYWCY010000566.1:0-4923 GCA_043780175.1 Chitinophagales bacterium | reverse complement strand
CTTTGTGTGAAACCCTTTGCCTTGTTTCTTTTCGTGAAACTTTTATTACCCAATAAATTCTTTGGGGGTTTTGCCAGTTACTTTTTTAAAGGCACGGTTAAAAGTGGCTTTGCTATTAAACCCAGCATCATAGGCCAAACTCATAATAGTAAGGTTGGCATTAGCTGTGTTTTGTAGTTTTTCTTTCACTTCTTCAACCCGGTAATAATTAATCAAATCATTAAAATTCATCTCAAAACCTTGGTTAATTATTTTGGATAATAATGATGGATTGGTAGCTAAATTTTTTGATAAATCAGTTAATGTCAACTCAGGGTTTTGATACATTTTTTCGGTTACAATAGCTTCTAATACTTTTTGTTTCCAATTGCTTAAGGCTTCATTATTTGGTTCGGCCGAGTTATCATTTGTTTGTTGCTTGTTTGTAACAACTTCTTCAAAACTAATATCATTTGTAATTATTTCAAATGGCTCGGTATTGCCCAACAATTGTGGCATTTTATATTGCAGAAATGCTAATTGATAATTAGCTTTAGTAACAATTGAATTAGAATAACCAGCAATGGCAATATAGTAAAAGATAATTGCAAACAATAAGTAATACCACCAAGTATCCCGGTAATCGATACCAATATGTAGTAAGCCTAAAAGGCCTATTACAAGGCTTGAAAAGAAGTATAGTAAAAAGGCAATCAAAAAGTTGCGAATCCACTTGTAGGTCACATCATCGGCAAAAGATAACTCTTGATAAATGATGTTTTTATAGCGTTGATAATACTTATAACTAAGTACCAAATACACTAATAAGCTTATTAAACTCAATGCAACATACCAATTATCAAAATCGGGGTCGCTATTGCCATCCATTAAAAAGTATTTTTTTAAAATAATCCGATCAGTTATGGCTACTGCTAATATCCATATATTGTAGACAATAGCTGGTGTGAGGTGCAGCCATTCTTTTTTAGTAAATATAAAACTTGGGTTAAGTAAACTTTGTAAATAAAAATAAATAACTGGTCCCATTAACAACGCTTGCTGCAGAGGCATATAGAATAAAAAATTTCTGCATGCTAAACACTCCATGCCATTGTACCAACCCGCAAAACCCAGCATCCATGGGCAAATAAACAAGCTACATAATAGTAAAAACAATGCTAACCACTTATCATGCACGGTATCGTTTTTGATGCCTTTTCTTAACAATAAAAATGCATATACTAAGCCGTGAACAAAAAATATTAAAAGTAGGCCACTATATTTATTAAAGTAAAAAGGCATTTTATTAATATTTACAAGTATAATGTTAAATAATACTTTTTTGTTTTGTTAATTGCAGCAATTCATTTGTTGTCGTTGCTGAAAGCTATATTGCATTTTCAAAAGTAATTAGATAGAAGTAGTATTACAAAGCACCAAGTATTATGTTGTCTCAAATTATCAAAAACCACCAATCTTTATTTAATAGTGTCGTTTATTTTAATCATATAAGTGATACATTGATACTACTTGATTTTACGGTTGCAAATACTGATTTGACAGATGCGATTTTAAACGATACTGTCGCGTTTACAAACTATATAGACTTAAAACTTACAACCAGTAATTCTAAATACGGTATAGGTGGTTATAATGAACACAGAACGGTATATAGCCGAAGCAAAGTATTTGATGCAGTAGACGAACCCCGGCGCTTACATTTAGGAATAGATATTTGGGGTGAAGCTGATACACCTGTATTTGCCGCGTTAGATGGTGTGGTACATAGTTTTGCTTTCAACAATCAATATGGTGATTATGGCGCTACTATCATCTTGCAGCATCAACTAGATGGCTTTATGTTTCACACATTGTATGGGCATCTATCATTAAAAGATTTGAATGGTTTATATGAAGGGAAAGCGATTACCAAAGGTGCATTGGTAGCACATTTTGGCGAACCACACGAGAATGGACAGTGGCCGCCACATTTACATTTTCAGCTAATTATAGATATGCAGGGCAATAAAGGTGATTATCCGGGTGTATGTAAGTTGAGTGAAAGCGAACAATATTTAGCCAACTGCCCTGATGCAGATTTGATATTACAGATGATACAGTTTGCGCGTTGATAGGAACGCTGATGATGCCGATTTAGGCAGATAAAAACGGATTACTCCAACGATTATTGAAATGCTAATGATAATAAAACACGGATTAAATTGATTTTAATATCCGGTTCAATCAATTTAATCCGTGTTATTAGTGTTGCTATCTATACTCTTTAAGCATTGTAAGCTGCTGCAAATGTTTCCGCAAAGTCTGCTAGTTTTACTTTACCTAATATAGGTTGATTTTTCCAGTAATCTGCTTGAATAAGGCCGTTTCTTATGGCTGCGCCCATGATTGTGTAGGCATTTGCAATTTCTGTGTCTAAACCTGCGCCTAGCATGCCTTGTAGCGATTGCTCGTCGGTAAACGTTACCCATGGTGTACCTGGTTTGCCAATCACTTCGCCAAGTACTTTGCTAATCTCATCGGTGCTCACTTCGTCGCTAGCAATGTACTGTGTGGTAAAACCCTTAAACGATAGATGAAGTAGTTTTTCTGCCGTTACTTCAGCAATATCGCTAGTATCTACCAAAACTAATTTTTCGTTGGTGCCACCGTAGTTGGCGCCAAAAATGCCAGCTTGTTTTACCAAACCAATTTGGCTAAATAGATTGTAGAAGAAGTAAGAAGGTCGCAATGCAATGGTATTAACATCTTGTAAACTAAGCAATTGTTCTTCTAAATAACCCAAGCCATCAATGGGGCCAGCACCTTTGCGCATATGCGCACCAATACTACTTAATTGCACTACATATTTAATATTGTTGGCTTTAATAGCGGCTATATAGTTGTTAGCTACTAGTTGTTGATAGCGAAGCCAATTGTCGGTTTTCCAAATTGGTGGAATCATTAAATACACCGCATCAGCACCTGCAAATGCACTTGTGATAAATGCTAAATCTTCTACCGAACCAACTTTGGCTATAGCGCCAAGTGCTTCAATATCTGCAACTCTTTCAACATTGCTAGTAATTACAGTAACTTGATGATTTGCTGCAACTAATTGTGCCATAACTGGTTTGCTAATGTGGCCAATAGATCCTGTGATAACGTACTTCATAATTGTATTATTTATTTGTGATTATTATTTGTATATACAAATGATAGGTTAAAAAAATTTACACGGAGATTTTATCAGCCACCAAGCCCATATTGGTAATCAATTTACAACTTTCATCTTTACCCAAAATAGTGCTGTAGTTATTGTAAAAATGATTTAAACATTCTTTAAGTATAGGCAATAATGTAATAGCTGTCGCCGATGGATATACATTGGTTTGTTTACCTTCGGTTGTGCGGGTTACTAATTGGCGTTCTTCCAGTTTTTCAATTAATCTGGTAACAGTACTTGGGCTAAGTTGTAAATGATTGGCAATGCAACCTGGCTGTGTGCCTGGTTCTTCCAACACCATCATCAATAAGTATGCATGGCTAGGTGATAGATCAACAGGCTTCCAGCTTTCTAATGCCAATTTCTCCACCTTACGTGCTAAGGAGTTGGTGGTAAAATATAAGCATTTGCAATATTTACTTTCTGATGTTTTCATTGTTTGACCGTACAAATATAATGAGACTTTGTTTGTATATACAAATGTTTTTTCTATATGTTGTTATGTACTAATGTAAATTCATCATAATTAGGCTTGATAACTAAAGGAACAATCTATTATTATCCTATTTATCCTCTGTGAAGAAGTCAAATATGCTATTCAACAGAATTATTTGTAATTCTAAAGTCAGAAATTTATATTTGTTAGAGAAGTAAAGTATAACTTAAAAATAATTGTGTGAGCCATATAGAATTTATTATTAGAATTTTAGTTGCTGTTGCAGCAGGTACCATTATCGGATTTGAGCGGCAATGGCAACACAAATCTGCTGGGTTAAGAACTACCATTTTAGTAGCACTTGGCGCAGCTTTGTATGTACTTATTTCGGTTTCTTTGACAGAAAAAACTGGCGATGCAACAAGAATTATTGGGCAAGTAGTTACAGGTATTGGTTTTTTATGTGCAGGTGTAATTTTTAGAGATGGGTTAAGTGTACATGGATTAACTACAGCAGTCACCATTTGGTGTAGTTCGGCAATTGGTTGTCTTGCTGCTACAGGTCAGTTTTTTGAAACCTTTATAGCTACTGCACTCATTATTTTCGTTAATCTGGGATTAAGACCAGTAGACAAATGGCTTACAGATAGAAATTCTGGAAATATTTAAAATTAAAAAAAATGTCATCTATTCTAAAAATTAAATGGAAACCAGAGCCAGAAAGCCACGATTATCCTGCTGCTTTATCATTTTTAAACCTCATTTTTGAGGATAAACTAGCTAAGGAGTACGAAACTAAACTTAAGAAAGCTGCAGTTACAGAGTTTAAAGCTAAAGATATTTTTAGGGCAAGTGCGCTAGCATTACTACCACCAACAAATTTTCATGTAAAGGTAAATATTAAGAAAATGAAGAATAAGGAAAGTCTTGTACCCATACTTTTGGTAAGGCATGCAGCCCTTGGCAAAACAATTATTGCCGATGGCTATCATAGATTATGCGCTGTTTATAGCATTAATGAAGATGCGATGATTCCTTGTAAAATTGTTTAATTTTTTATATTGACTTGTTAAAAGCCATCAGCAGCGTGTTGTTATAATTCTAGGAATACAAATCTGCACAATTATTTAGCTATTTTCGTTGCCAATGTCTAATCTTAATTTACATAATACCAACGAGCCCGTAACTAGTGCCGATAAAGAGTTTGAAAATGCTATAAGACCATCTGCTATTGACGATTTTAGTGGTCAGCCGCAATTGATAGAAAATTTACTTATTTTTATTA
>JAYWCY010000565.1:0-2076 GCA_043780175.1 Chitinophagales bacterium | reverse complement strand
ACTACTTGCACAACCGCCACAGGTCATTCCTTTTACATTTATCTGTTCAGTTTGCATGGTGAAATTACTTTTTGACTATATTGAAGCAAATAATTGCCAATCTATCTTCCACAAGATTGCGCTCACTGTCTGTTTAACAACGCACTAAGGTGTGTAATTTCCATGCTTAAATCACAGCTTAATGCCAGTGTTGCAAGAGTCAGTATTTTTGTAATCGTTACACGCTAAACCCTCACGTATTTTCTACGGTGAACATCCAGCCAATTTCAATGGCACCATACTGACCTGTGACCGTCATCATCGGTGATATATTTTCTGGAAGTGACATATTTTTATAGCTATTTAGGGCTATTGATTACATCAAAGCAGGCTGATATTGTTCGTCACTAATATATTTACAGCGACCTTGTATATATGAAATAGTCAGTTTTATCTGCCTTCACGTGCCAAGGAGTTGTGACGAGTATTAATAGATTTTTTAATCTTAAAGAGTTAATTTCAAATGAATGATATTTCTATCATTAAAAATAAAAACTCTAGTAGATTACTTTTTTTAGATGGCCTAAGAGGAATCGCGATTCTATTAGTCATTTTGTATCACGCCTATTCAGATATTTGGGACATATTCTTACCTTACCATTATCAGTACCATGACTTTCTACTATTTAAATATGGTAACTATGGTGTTCAACTTTTTTTTTAATTTCAGGGTTTGTTATCACCATGTCATTAGAAAAGTGTATAGATTTTGGCGACTTTATTTTTCGGCGTTGGCTAAGGCTGTTTCCCGCAATGTTAATAGCATCAATATTAATATTGATTACCGCACCATTTTTTCTCCGCCAGACCTTTTGGTACACCCTATGCAAAAGACCTGATTCCAGGTTTAACCTTTATTGAGCCAGAGTTATTTCGGGCCGTTTTTCACAATCATCAAAAACTAATAGAAGGCGCATTTTGGACTTTATTTGTTGAAGTGAAATTCTATATTGTAGCTGGGCTACTTTATTTTACTTTCGGTCAAAAGAAAATGATAACTGCGCTAATCGCAATGTTTTTAATAAGCACTATTTTCGGTTTGCTTCAGCCTCATTTACCAAAGGGGATTGAATTCACTATTGAAACAGTACTTCACTATCTCAATTATCAATATAATGGCTGGTTTGCTGCTGGAGCACTATTTTATCGATATTACACACTGAAGGATTCATGGTCATTTTTTATTGGATTAATAATTGCACTAATGTCAGCTAGAGCGCTTGATGGCTTCCTATCTATATCAATGATATTTGCGACAGTAATGGTGCTGATTTTTTCAATGTCTATGTTTAATCATAAATTGCAGAATCCACTCTCAAACAAGGTGTTAGTTTCCATCTGGTTTATTAGCTATCCCTTATATTTAATGCACGAAAATGCGATGATTTCAATGATTGTACAACTACATCATGAGGATAATTGGATACCAAGAATTTTTCTTCTAGTATTCCCCGTATTAGGAATAATATTGGTTGCATGGTTAATCGCACATTTTTTAGAGCCTCGTTTAAGGGGTTTCATTAAAGGACTACTACCAAGCGTAAAAGAATTAAAAAATTAATCACTTATTTATTATCGCTACTAAATCAATGATTTTTTGGTACTTAGTTGCCCTATGAAAAAAATAAATCCAGTTATCACACTTGCCAGACTGTGAGTTAAGTATTAAAAGCCCTACGGAAATGTGGGGCTTATTTGTTTGTAAGTTTGTTTTAAGTTAGATTCAAAAATAAATTTAATTTAAAGATTTGTAGTTTACGTTTGCATAAAACACACTAACCAAACTAATATCACATCAAAATAACTAATATCCAACTTTACTAAAAAATGAAACAACTGATTGTATTTGTAAATCGTGTCATGCCCTTAATATTTGCTGGTTGTATTGTATTTACTACTATTATGGCTTTGATTCCAACGGTGGAGATTCCTGATATCTTTAACGTTTGGGATAAGCTACAGCATGCGTTGGCATTTACGACACTTACGCTGATTGGTAGTTTTGCATATTCTAGTAAAACCAAAGTTGTTTATATT
>JAYWCY010000564.1:0-3006 GCA_043780175.1 Chitinophagales bacterium | reverse complement strand
CTCAAACATAACAAATTGTCACATCTTGTAATCTTTCCAAATAGTTATTCTCGTTTACGCCACTCCTTCACAAATCCAAATTCATAAATCCTAAATCTGTACCTACTTTTGCCCCAATGCAATACACACTCAAAAAATCACTCGGGCAACATTTTTTAAAGGACGAAAATATTTGTAAGCAAATAGTAGCAGCCTTGCAGCAATATCCTTTTACCAACCTGGTAGAAGTTGGACCAGGTGCTGGTGCATTAACCAAATATCTACTACCACTTGAAAATATCAACTTTAAAGCCGTAGAGCTAGATGATGAAAAAGTAGTGTACTTAAACAAAACTTTTCCTGCTATTCAAGGCAAAATTATACACGAAGATTTCTTAAATACCAAAGCACCGTTTGAAGATACTTTTACCGTAATAGGTAATTTCCCATACAATATTTCTTCACAAATACTATTTAAAATACTCGACTGGAAAGACCAAGTACCTGTGGTGATTGGGATGTTTCAAAAAGAAGTTGCCATGCGTGTGGCTGCAAAAGAAGGCAGTAAGGTATATGGTATTATTAGTATTTTAATACAAGCATTTTACAATGTAGAATACCTATTTGACGTGCCGCCAGAAAGTTTTAATCCGCCACCTAAAGTAATGAGTGGCATGATACGGCTGACTCGCAAAACAGAAACCCTAACTGTTAAAAGCCAGAAAGAATTTGTATTACTGGTAAAAATGGCTTTTAACCAACGTAGAAAAATGTTGCGTAACGCTGTAAAAGGTTTGTTTACCGCCGAGGTATTGCAAGACCCTTTTTTTAACCAACGTGCAGAACAAATAAGCATAGAAAAATTTGCAGCCCTAACGTTTAGAATGAACACAGGTGCTAAAGTGAATAGCAACACGGATGACACGGATTTAATGGAGTAGTACTGATTTATTTATATGCCAAAATCTGTCTAAATCAGCGTTGCCATCAAATCTCAAATCATAAATTTCAAATTATAATTATGAAAAAAGCAATCATTACTGCTAAAGTGCATCCTTATTTACAAGCAACTTTAGAGAAAAATGGATACGATGTAACATATTTACCAGCCATTACTTATGCTGAATTGGGTGATTTAATAGGCGATATGACGGGTTTAATAATTACCACAAGATTAAAAATAGATGCTGCAATGTTGGATAAAGCACCTAACCTTAAATGGATTGGCAGACTTGGTAGCGGTATGGAATTAATAGATGTGCCTTATGCCCAAGCAAAAGGTATTACTTGCGTCAGTAGCCCAGAAGGCAATCGCAATGCAGTAGCAGAACACAACTTGGGCTTTTTATTGAATTTGATGAACAAGATAACAAGCAGCCATCAAGAGATAAAACAAGGGCTTTGGATTCGTGATGAAAACCGTGCAGATGAATTGCTAAACAGAACTGTCGGCATTATTGGTTATGGTAATACAGGTAGCCAATTTGCCAAACTTTTAGCCCCATTTGAAGTAACAGTATTGGCTCATGATAAGTTCAGAACTGGCTTTGCTAATAGCTATGTGAAAGAAGCTCGTCTTGAAGATATTTTTGAGCATGCCGATGTAGTAAGTATGCATTTACCATTAACACCAGAAACACACCATATTGCAAATGATGCATTTTTCAACTCTTTTAAAAAGAAACCATACTTTTTAACAGCTTGCCGTGGGAAAGTAACTGATACTGATGCGTTAATTATTGCCTTAAAAAATGGCAAGATAAAAGCAGCCGCATTAGATGTATTGGAAAATGAAAAGCTAAACACCTATACTGATAAAGAAAATGAACAATTGCAATGGTTATTGGCACAACCCAATGTCATCATAACGCCACATATTGCTGGTTATAGCCACGAAGCTTTCTTTAAAATGGCCAAAGTGGTGTTAGATAAATTGGATATTGTGTAAATAGATAAGAACACTGATAACGCTGGCTGAAAATGATATGCACTGATTTTTTATATCATATCCAACTTAATAATTACTTCTATTTCAAGCTCTTGGCAATGATGTTAATAAAGTGAAAAAATTGGTATTAATCTGCTAAATCTGTGTCGTTTGCATTGTAATCCAAATTTTTTATTAGGCTACTAGGTTTTAAAAGCCTATATTTGCACTCTTAATAACAATTTACAAATTTACAATGGACACAAAAATCACAGGAACTGTAAAGTTCTTCAACGAAGAAAAAGGATTTGGTTTCATCAAACATGATGATTCAAACAAAGAAACTTTTGTACATGCTAACGGTTTGGTTGATCAAATCGAAGCTAATGACAAAGTACAATTTGACGTGCAAGAAGGCCGTAAAGGTTTAAATGCCGTTAACGTAAAACGTATCGCATAGTAGTAATACTCTATAATACCTTTTATCAAAGAGATCGTGTTTAACACGGTCTTTTTTTATGCCCATACTACATGCCTAAACCTACAGAACACTATATTTGATCGACTAAAAGATACATATGAGTTTATTATTGCAACAACTACAAGAAACAGTTACTTACATTAAATCTCAGTTTACCAACGAAGCTAACATTGGTATTATATTAGGAAGTGGGCTTGGTAATTTTTCAACAGAAATAACAATAGAAAAAGAAATTGCTTACAGCGATATTCCACATTTTCCTGTAAGTACTGTACAAGGGCATGGCGGCAAATTAATTTTAGGCGAACTAAGTGGTAAAAAAGTATTGGTGATGAGTGGCCGCTTTCATTTTTATGAAGGCTACCATCCTCAACAGGTTACCTACCCCGTACGCGTGATGAAATTATTAGGGGTACAAACATTATTGTTATCTAACGCAGCTGGTGGCGTAAACCCCGCATTTAATGTGGGCGATTTAATGGTTATTAACGATCATATTAGTTTTTTTACTATCAATCCATTACTTGGCCCAAATGAAGATGATTTAGGGCCACGTTTTCCAGATATGAGTGAGCCATACAGCAAAATATTGATTAATAAAGTATTGGCAATAGCTAGC
>JAYWCY010000563.1:0-2352 GCA_043780175.1 Chitinophagales bacterium | reverse complement strand
TCGTAATTACTCAGTTTGTACACCTTATCTTTTTCTTTTTTCACCTTCATGTCTAAAGGTGTTAATACATTACTCAGCGTGGTGTCTACATTATTACGGTAGCGCCATTCGGCGTAGGTTACATACTTGCCAGTTACCATAGAATCGGCATATTTTATGGTTATGCCAAAGCGTTGTTCTATTTTGGTTAATACTTCTTTAAGCGGCTTTTTGTAAGCACCATCGGAATTATATTGTGCTTGAATGGTTTCACACAAAGCAACACAGAAGGCAAAGCACACGAAGGATTTTTTTATTTCACGCAAAGCAAAAAAGGATACAAAGCGCACAATGCATTTATAAACAGAATGAAGATGATTTTCTTTGGGCAAAGCTGAGACACTTGCTTGCACAATTAGGTTTTTCACTAGCTCTGAATAAACTCGCAACGGAAGCATCATAGTAGTAAAATTGCTGGTGACATAAAAATATCCTAAAGAATATATTACTGTTAAAATGTACAGAACTAGGGCTGGGATGACTTTTAAAATTACCGTAAATATTATCTTTTAAATAGGCGGCTTAAGAAATTGCCACTGCTAATGCTGGTAGACTTTGTTTGTATAATATCTTTAAATTCTGAGAGATTACCTGCAAATATCCAATCTTTCATCCCTTCGTACCATACTTTATCGGTACTTTTTAAACCCTTTACTTTCAATTCATTTAAGGTATAGGGCCCTTTCATGAATTTGTCATGTTTAAGCACAAAAATCTTTTCCATATTATTATCTCTAGCAATTAAGGGTATTATAGACTGCTAATATAAGTGTTATTTTAACACTTCTAATGCTTTTTTTACTGCTGCATCATTGGTATTTATTGCTTGGTAATACCCTTCAGCTCTAAATAATTGCCTTGCTACTAATGCTTTAAAGCGATTTAAAATATCTGTTTTAGATTTTGCATCAAGATTATTTAAAGCGATTGTATCTTTAGCTACATAGCTTGACAGGGCTTGAAAATCTTTCTCAGTAGGGATAAAGTTTTCGTTTAAAGCTTTGCTATTGTTGAATTTACTTAAAATGGTTTTATTATCAATAGCGTAATGATAAGCAAAATTTGCTAATGAATTTTTGTAATACATTTTAATAATTGGTGCTGGCAACTTCGCTGTATCAAACGGTACAAATACATCTGGTGTAATGCCACCACCACCATACACAATATGGCCTTTTGGTGTTTTATATGCCTTGCCTTGCAGCTTACTACTATCTTCTTTTACTACTTCGCCATCTTCAAAGCGGTTGTACAGTTCAGCTTCATAATCGTGCTTGCTTTTATTACTGTAAGGCTTTTGTACGCTGCGACCAAGCGGTGTGTAATAGCGTGCAATGGTTAGCCGTACAGCGCTACCGTCACTTAAGCCAAATTGTTGTTGCACAAGCCCTTTACCAAAGGTTCTACGGCCAATAACGGTTGCTCTGTCCCAATCTTGCAAAGCACCACTTAATACTTCACTAGCGCTGGCACTTGTTTCATCTACAAGCACTACTAACTTACCCTTTTCAAATAATCCATCACGCTTGCATTTATATTCATACCGTGGCACGTTTTTACCTTGTGTATATACAATAAGCTTGTCATCGCTTAAAAATTCATCAGCAATAGCTGTGGCTTCGCTTAATAAACCTCCACCGTTACCACGCAAGTCCAATATCAAACCCGTTAAACTATCTTTTTGTAGTTTTTCAAGGTTTTGCATAAACTCTTCGTATGTTCTATCACCAAATTTATTAATACGGATATAGCCAGTTTGCGGTGCAATAATATAAGCGGCATCAATAGAAGGTACGGGAATATTGCCACGCTTAATGGTAATTATTTTAATGGATTTGCCACGTAAAATAGTCACGTTTACTGGCGAGCCAGCTTCGCCCCTTAATTGCTTGCGAATAAAATCTGGTTTTACAGTTTTGCCGGTTAATATCGCAGTATCATTGACTTTAATAATTTTATCACCTACTAAAATGCCTGCTTTATCGCTTGGGCCATCTTTAATCACGTTGGTAATATTCACTGTATCATTAAATTGCTGAAACTCTACACCAATACCTTGAAAATTACCGGCTAATTGCTCGTTTACTTGCGATAATTCGGTGGCTGGTATATAAGTCGAATGCGGATCTAGGTGGGCCAATACATCTTCAATAACTGCTTCGTTAATACTATCAAATTTCACATTGTCTACATACTTAGCTTTCACCAAATCCATTACTTCTTGTACGCTGGATTTTTTGGAAAGTTGAAACAAATCTCTGCCACTTGTTTTACTTTTTAATTCGTAACCAATCATCATTCCTACGATCATCA
>JAYWCY010000562.1:0-2504 GCA_043780175.1 Chitinophagales bacterium | reverse complement strand
GTGCTAAACTTGCGGCTTTAGTACCGCCATAATTACTTAGAATGTATAATACACCTTTATTTGTACCATCACCTTCAAGCACTAATCTTGCACTATCTTGTTGAAAATACTGCTGCGCTTTGTAAATTGCCTCAGCCGCTTTTTCTTCTTTTGGTTTTACAATAAAGTGACCATAGGCAAACCAACCGCCACCAACTACAACAATAGCAGCTAATACGATGGTAATATTTTTACCAAATTTTGTCCAAAAAGACTGAGCCTTGTACAAAGCCTCATTTTTATCAACTATCTGCTCATCAACTTGATGTTCGCTCATTTAATTTATGATTTGTATATTAAAATTTATGGGTTTGCTTTTCGTTAGATACTACTTCAATTAGTCTACATCAAATGGATATTCTGCATCTAGATAAACATCTTTGTAAACCTCGCTGTCATCTGGCCAAGGGCTTTCTTCAGCAAATTTTACGCTATCTTCAACAAGGTTATCAATTTTAATATTGATTGCATCAATGTCTTCTTGTGTAGCAAAATTATTTTCTAAAATAGTTTTTAATACACGTTGGATTGGATCTTGTTCTTTGTATTCTTCAACCTCTTCTTTACTACGGTATTTCTGCGGATCACTGATGGAGTGTCCTTTATAACGATAGGTTTTCATCTCTAACAAGGTAGGCCCTCCACCTTCTCTTGCGCGTTTTACAGCTCTTGCAACACCCTCATGAACAGTTTCAGCCATCATACCATCAATTTTATCTGCTGGCATTTCAAAACCGTCTGCTAATTTATAAATATCAACCACATTACTAGTACGTTCGATAGAAGTACCCATCGCATACTGGTTATTTTCGCAAATAAAAATAACTGGTAATTTCCAAGTCATAGCCATGTTAAACGTTTCGTGTAACATACCCTGTCTTGCAGCACCATCACCAAAAAAACAAAGCACCACGTTATCAGTACCTTTATATTGTTCAGCGAATGCTAAACCTGCACCTGTACCAATTTGCGCACCTACAATTCCATGACCCCCAAAAAAGAATTTTTCTTTACTAAAGAAGTGCATACTACCACCTTTACCTTTAGAGCAACCAGTGGCTTTCCCGTACAATTCGGCCATACATTCGTTTGGCGTCATACCTTTTGCAAGACCTAACCCGTGGTCACGATAAGCAGTAATAAATGGATCTGATTGCTGTGTAGCCGTCATACAACCTGCTGCTAATGCTTCTTGGCCTATATATGCGTGGAAGAAACCACGGATTTTACCAGCCATTTTGTACATTTCCTCAGCCTTTAATTCAAACTGACGTATTAACTGCATTACCTCGTACCAATACAGGTAAGTTTCTTTAGAAAATTTAGTTTGTGCCATACAAAAATTTGAGGTGCAAATATAGGCGTTGTACCAATACAATTTTAAGCAAGATTTTAGAGTAATTTTACTAGATAATTGATCACACTTGTATGTTATTAATTAGTCAATTATTCGAAATTGCTGATGAAATAATAGCCAAAAACCACAATTAAATAACATTTTACGCTTGTCGAAATATTGTATTGAGTTTTTAAGTGGATTAATTAGCAACTTTATGTTTTAGTAAATGTTATTGAAATAGTAGTCTAAAATTTTGCAATAGTTGTAAAAAATATGCAATACAATTGATTTGCGAAGGTGCATAAAGATCTGAATGTACAAGTAGGTGCTTCGTAAACTCTGCATAAAATTGCAACAGACGATGATAAGTATTACAACTGCCGGTGACAAAAAGAGAAAAATTATGATAGGTAATAGATTTATAAAATTTAACCCCAACGAAAATGGCCAAACCAAATTTGAGCAGATGTTGGATTTATTTACGCAATTGCTCACTTATACCAATGGCGATGCCACCGAGGCTTTGAGTTGGATGAATGAATTGGATAAAAAGTATCAATTTACGACGAGCGAATATGGTATGGGTGATTTTATTGAAGACTTAAAATCTAATGGATACTTGCAAGAAAACCCTGCTGACGGCAGTATGAAAATTACGGCCAAAAGTGAACAAACTATCAGAAAAAGAAGCTTAGAGGAGATTTTTGGAAAGTTGAAAAAAAGTAAAGCAGGCAATCATCAAACGTTTAAACCAAGGCAAGGCGATGAAATTAATCCTGATACAAGACCGTTTCAATTTGGCGATACATTAGAGCAAATTGACTTCACAGAGAGTATTAGAAATGCGCAAATTAATCATGGTGTTGAGAGTTTTAGAATGCAAGAAGATGATTTGCAGATTCGTGAAACGGATTTGAAAACGCAAACATCTACCGTATTGATGATTGATATTTCGCACTCAATGATTTTGTATGGTGAAGATAGAATTACACCTGCCAAAAAAGTGGCAATGGCATTAAGTGAATTGATTCAAACAAAATATCCTAAAGATACGATTGATATAGTGGTATTTGGTAATGATGCGTGGACGATTGAAGTGAAAGACCTACCCTACTTACAAGTTGGG
>JAYWCY010000561.1:0-3715 GCA_043780175.1 Chitinophagales bacterium | reverse complement strand
TAGCTGGGAAAAGTTAAGAACTTATGATTTTGGTATTGAATACGAAATTTTGAAAGGTAGAATTACGGGTTCAATAGATTATTATAACAAAAAAACATTCAGTCTACTATTAGCTAAACCTTTGCCAGGTACAACAGGCTTTACAAGCATTACACAGAATATTGGTGAAATGGAAAATAAAGGTGTTGAGTTTGATATTAGAACTATTCCTGTCCGCTCTAAAGACTTTACATGGACTGTGGATTTCAACATTGCTAGAAATTTTAATAAAATTACTCAATTAGTTAATGGCAGTGATATTCCAAATGGTGTAACAAGATATGTTGTAGGGCAACCTAAGGATGTATTTTACTTAGTAAGATGGGCTGGCGTAGATCCCGCAACTGGCAAAGCACAGTACCTAGATGTTAATGGGAATGTTACAACTACTTACTCGGCTGCAAATGCAGTTGTATTAGATGGTAAAAACTCTTTTCCTAAGTTTACTGGTGGGTTAAACACTAGTTTTGCGTATAAAAATTTCACAGTAATTGGTAGTTTTGTTTTCAAAACAGGATCTTATACTTACAACTACGTGCAAAGAGATCTAAATTCTGATGGTTCTAACATTTATCAGGCCCAATCCGCTGATTTGCTGAATTATTGGAAGAAGGCTGGTGATGTTACACCGAATCCATCACCATCAGGTGTTGTATATACTACTGATAGATTTTTACAAAATAGTAGTTATTTAAGATTAAGAGAAGTTACTGTTGCTTATGATTTACCTAAATCTGTTTTAGCTAAGCTTCATATGAAATCACTTAGGTTTTATGTAACTGGTCAAAATTTATGGACTAAAACAAATTATCAAGGTGATCCTGAAGTTGGAATAGGAAATACAGAATCTGGTTTATTAGTTCCTGGTCAAGCATCATTATATTCATATCCTAACGTTAGAACTTTCTTAGGCGGAATAAACATTACTTTCTAATTTTAAATGACATACAACATGAAAAATATATTCAAAATATCAATAGCTGTATTAGTGCTGTCTTTTGGATCTTGTACTAAGGATCAGTTAGTTTTAACACCGTTTAATTCTGTTGCCGAGCAAGGTGCTTATGTAACTCAAGATGATTTTACTTATGCAATAAGAGGTGCTTATGCTGGTTTTAGATCTGGTGCTTATTGGGGTGGTGCAGATGGCGGTAATTTTTTAAGTACGCCTGATGTATTGGCAGACAACTTAGCAAGATGTATTGTTGGTCGTGGTACACAGGTTACATCATATAGATGGCAATATGTTGCTAATAATACATGGTCAAGTGGTTTATACACAGCTGCATATGCAGTAATTAACAGAGCTAATTTCATATTAAAAAATATTGATAATTTGCCTGCAAGTTCTTTCAAAGACAATATTAAGGGTGAGGCATTAGCTATTAGAGCTATTGCACATTTTGATTTGGTTAGAGTAATCGGCGGCAAGTATGTTGGTGCTGCTGCAACCGATTTAGGTGTGCCTTATATTAAGTCAACAGATATTAGTCTTTTACCTGCAAGAGAAACTTTAACTGGTACTTATGATTTAATAGTTAAGGATTTAACTGATGCATCAGTTGCAATATCAAATTCAAATGGTGTTGGAAGAATTGGAAAAGGTGCTGTTTATGGTATTTTGTCAAGGGCGTATTTGTATATGGGTAAATACCCTGAGACTATTGCTGCTGCCACTTCCGCATTAGCTATTAATAGTAATTTAGCAACAACTGCAACTTTCGGTAATATTTGGGTAGACGGTGCTGGTACATCAGATCCTTTAACAAGTGAGAATTTATTTAAAATCACGGTTCCTGAACAGGAAGTTATCAATGCTGGTGTAACATTTCAACAAACAGGTACAAGTGGGACAAAGTCAGAGTACGTTTGTGATTATGGTCTTTATCAACTTTATAAATCTACAGATGTTAGACGTGTAGCTTACATAAAAACAAGTGCATTTAGTGGTGTAAACTATAATAATATTTGGAAATATTCTGGTAGATTATCTGGTTCTGCTAACAGAATTGACCTTAAATTATTAAGAAATGCAGAAGTTTATCTTAATAGAGCTGAGGCTTATTATATGCGTAATACTGCGGGTGACCAAGCTTTAGCATTAGCAGATTTAAATAAAATACGCCAAAATCGTTATACTGATTATAATCCTTTGATTTCAGTTGAAATAGGGCAACCCTTAATTGATGCAATTGATTTACAACGTAGGTTAGAACTTGCTTTTGAAGGGCATAGATTTTTTGATCTTAAAAGAAGAGGCTTAGGAGTTCAGCGGTCAACTTTTGGTGATTATGCTACTGGTGGTGGTACACCAGCGCCAGTGTTAACTTTACCAGCTGCAGATACTAGATTTTTATTACCTATTCCACAACAAGAATTAGATATTAATCCTAATCTCAAACAAAATCCATAGTATTATTTAACACTTAGGAATAAAACAAAACAGGTACTACATAAATATTGTAGTACCTGTTTTGTTTTATAGATAATTTAGTCTTAATTCTCCTACCCCTTATTTGCCAATTGCCCACAAGCGGCATCAATATCTTTGCCTCTACTTTTTCTTAATCTGGCGTTTACACGGTTCTTTTCTAAATGGCTCATAAATTCATCTACTACATCTTCGTTTGGCTTTTGAAATTTAAAAGCATCAATAGGATTGTACTCAATAATATTTACTAAATCTGCTGGTACCTGACGGTATATTTTAATTAATTCTTCCGCATCTTTTTGGCTATCGTTAAAGTTTTGGAACAAGATATATTCAAACGTAATTTCATTGCCCGTTTGCTTGTGAAAATAATTTAATGCTTCAATGAGAATACTGATATTATTACTTTCATTAATGGGCATAATTTCATTACGCTTTTTATCGTTAGCCGCATGAAGCGATAAGGCCAGCTTAAACTTTACTTTGTCATCGCCCAAATGTTTAATTTGGCTGGCAACGCCTGCTGTAGAAACTGTAATACGTTTTGGACTCATACCCAAACCATCATCGGCACTAATACGTTCGATGGATTTTAGTACGTTTTTATAGTTTAGCAATGGCTCGCCCATACCCATAAAAACAATATTAGATAATTTTTTATTGTATGCCTTCTCGCTTTGTTGATTAATCATGACTACCTGATCATAAATTTCATCGTAGTTCAAGTTGCGTTTTCTATCCATATAACCTGTTGCACAAAACTTGCAGCTTAAACTGCACCCAATTTGCGATGACACACAAGCCGTTTTACGTAGCTCAGTTGGTATTAAAACGCCTTCGACTAGATGGGCGTCACTGGTTTTAAAACGCGTTTTAATGGTGCCGTCTTCACTGGTTTGTACTGTTTCTATTTGTAAAGCCGGTAAAGTAAATTCGTTGGCCAATTTGGTGCGTAAGTCTTTGCTTAAATTGGTCATATCATCAAAACTATGGGCATGTTTTTGCCATAACCATTCGTGTACTTGTTTTACACGAAATTTCTGTTCGCCTATTGTCCCAAAGTAATTTTCTAGTTCCTGAAGCGATAAATGACGGATATTTTGTTGTGTTGCCATTAAACAAAGATAGTTTGTATCGTGTTCTTATTTGTTACTTTACGTTGTGTTACGGAAATTCGCTTTGTTAAAAGCCTCGTAAAGTGGTTAAACGTATAAGTGTGCGACGCAAGGAAGCCGCATTTATATT
>JAYWCY010000560.1:0-2240 GCA_043780175.1 Chitinophagales bacterium | reverse complement strand
TATCCACAAAAATCCGAAATTGTTTACTTTGCTGATAAAGGTGTTTCTTTAATGCAATTGCCTTTTAGATGGGAAAGAATACAGCATCAATTATTCGCTCCTTTGGATGTACAAGAATTGTCTCGTATTAAAAAATTCTTGACCGATTGTTCTGCTACTGGTGTAATGGTAGTTTTAAATATGCACAACTTTGCACGCTACAAAATAAGTGGTCAAGAATTTATTATTGGTTCTGATCAAATACCCGTAAAGGCATTTAAAGATGTATGGAAGAAATTAGCAATTGAATTAAAAGGTTTTCATAATATCTATGGTTTAGATATTATGAATGAACCTCACGATATGGGTGCATTCTCTTGGTCATCTATTGCACAAGAAACTATTAATACCATAAGACAAGTAAATAAAGATGTGGCGATAATGATAGAAGGCGAAAGCTACTCTAACGCAGCCACTTGGAGTACTTTTAACGACCGTTTAAAAAATCTAGTAGATCCTTCTGACAACTTAGTATACAATGCACATTGCTATTTTGATAATGATCAATCTGGCCGTTATGAATTAAGCTACGACCAATCAAATATTACTGCTTACACAGGAGTGCAAAAAGTAAAACCTTTTATCGAATGGTTAAAAGTGAATGGAAAAAGAGGTTTTATAGGCGAGTTTGGTATTCCTAAAAGTGATGCACGTTGGTTACCAGTATTAGATAATTTTTTAAAATTTCTAACTGCAAATAATATAAGTGGCTCATATTGGGCAGCTGGTCAATGGTGGAAAAGTTATCCATTATCATTACACCCAATTGCAGGTAATGACCAGCCACAAATGATGGTGTATGCTAAATATTTACAAAATGGCAATACGAACCCTACAACGGCATATAGCAATAGAACCGTTGCTATAAGATAAAATAGTATTAAAGTTTAGCTCTTTGATTTTAGTATAGTGTACTGCGTTGAAAGTAAGTATCATATTACTTAAATAAGTGAACGTATATTTTGTTAGTTTTAATGAAATATAATACTTTCAATTTCAACATCCTACTAATCTATTCTATGAAATCCTTAGCAGGTTCTAATCATCCTATATCTGCGTATTTTATATCCTATCATTGGGTATGGCAACTATACCTAATGATATGTGCCCAAATGTGATTTTTATATTCTTGTTCTTTATCTTTTTACGAGTCGTTATTTCAGTATTTACTGCTCTACGTTGATTTGGGGTAATGGTAATTTCTTAGCCATACTGCTAATGCTTTGCACAGTGGTAGCCCACGTTCTAATTAGTTTATTTATTGTTTATTATAAAAAAAGTCGCGTTTATCTCTGGATAGTTGTGACTTTTTTTGTGCGCTCACGTATATATACCAACTTATTATCCCTACAATACCAATCTAGTAAGTCCTACTTACTCAAATATCCATTATGTAACCAATTAAAAAAGCAATATGATTACGTAAATAGCAATCCATATCGATACTCTGAAAGGTTAATGTAAAGTTAGATTTCAACCATGTAACCTACTTCTCAGAGTCAATCTTTTTTAATTTAAAGTTATAAAATATACGCTTATGTAAATAATTGAACGATAACATATAAGATAGATTTCAAAAATAAAATTCAATAAACCAATCAAATCTAATCCTATATAGACCTATAATATCCTAAAACTAAATTTATGAAATCCATTACTTTATTCCTTTTATCCCTATGCTTGTACGTATCTATCGCATTCTCACAAACATCTGTTTTGCCATTTGGTGTTGCGTTGTGTGGCGCCGAGTTTGGTGCAGACAATTTATCAGGATTGTATAATAAAAATTATATTTATCCGCAAAAATTCGAAATTGAATATTTCGCTAATAAAGGTGTGGCTCTTATGCAATTGCCTTTTAGATGGGAGCGAATCCAACACGATTTATACGGGCCTTTAGATGCCGAGGAATCATATCGTATGAAATATTTTTTTGCATAATTGTGATTCCACTTGTGTTATGGTCACTTTAAATATGCACAATTTTGGGCGCTACAAAATAGACGGTATAGAAAATATCATCGGTTCGCCTAGCGTACCAACCAGTGCGCTTAGAGATGTTTGGAAAAAATTGACGATAGAATTAAGTGATTTTCACAATATTTATGGGTTAGATATTATGAACGAACCGCACGATATGGGCCCATACTCATGGTTTACGGCTGCACAAGAAACCATTTTTGCCATTAGACAAATAAATA
>JAYWCY010000559.1:0-2733 GCA_043780175.1 Chitinophagales bacterium | reverse complement strand
GCATCTGGCAGCACTTTAAAAATAATAGCAAATAATAGGCTAATAGTGATAAAAGTAATGAGTAGATTAATGATATAAGCCACATACACAGCTACTTGCGGTAGTAGTTTTAGTAGCTGCGCACCTACCATGTCCAATACAGAATTCACAATTAAAGACACCAATAAAATAAAGCCAAGGCTTATTACCATTGAGAAACTGAGTACTCTGTTGACAATCAGTTTCAACCAACCCTTTTTCGGCTTTGCTTTTAGTCGCCATATTTGATTAATGGAATCTTGAATTTCTGCAAATACACCCGTAGCGGCAAATATCAATGAGGCCACACCAATTACAGATGCCCAAGTAATATCCCTAGATGTGGTAGCGCTACGAATCACTTGCTCTATTTGCAAAGCTGCATCCTTACCTACAAAGCTTTGAATTTGTCCATAAATATTGCCTTCTATGGCGGCTTTACCATAAAAAATATCACATAAACTGATAATTACAATTAACATGGGTGCAATGGAAAATACGGTATAATAAGCCAATGCAGCACTCATACGCAACGCTTTATTATCAATAAAAAGGTCATACGCCTCTTTTATGATGATCCATGTAGTAGCGATATTTTTTCGTATGATTGCCATGATAGTACTTATTTCAATTTCACGTTTTCTAAATGCCTAGTAGCATCTCTGTAATTTTTCTTCTCAAAATTCTTTTCTAAGGCTAAGGTTAAATCAACCCCAGTTTGGTTAGCAATGCAAATTAATACCCACAATATATCAGCCATTTCATCAGCTAATACTTTGTTTTTATCACTTTCCTTAAATGATTGTTCGCCATATTGGCGCACCATTAGTCTGCTTAGTTCACCCACTTCTTCCATTAGTATGCCAAGATTAGTGAGCTCGTTAAAGTAGCGGACGCCAATGGTTTTAATCCAGTTGTCTACGTCTGTTTGTGCTTGTTCTATAGTCATCATTACATGAATTAATTACGAAAAATTACACGAATTACTTTAAAATATTACCCTTTTTCAAGTTAATGAACTTTTACTAAAATTATTGATAAAGCAAAGTTTAGAAGCTAATACATTTATATAAATTATAATTTGATAAATTTGCGTGTCTATGTTTGTTGAAACACATTTTATTTCAAGTACTATTGAGTTGAAAACAGTAAAATCAGCGATATTTGGGTTACTTAAAACCTTGTCTTTTTATGTCATTTGAAATCGGTTTTCTCGTTCCTAATAAATTCAGTGTTCATTCAAATCTCATTCAATGGCATTTTTATAATTAATTTCTTTTAAGCCCATGCCAAGTGCCTTGTAGATTTCTATCCAAATATCAACAATTTGATATAATTCATCTTTAAATAAAATATCGCTCATTATTCTAATTTTTTAATTCGTGTAATTCGCTCAAATTCGTGTCATCAATCAAAAAATTCACTCTTTATTCTTCGAATCTATCACTATTGTCACAGGTCCATCATTTAACAACCGTACTTTCATATCTGCACCAAAAATACCTGTTTGAATAGGCTTGCCTATATCGGTTTGTAATTGCTGTATCATGGCTTCGTATAATGGGATGGCAATGGGCGGCTTGCTCGCTTTGATATACGATGGTCGGTTACCTTTTTTGGTGCTAGCATGCAAGGTAAATTGACTAATTAACAATAGGTCACCGCCATTATCAATGATGCTTTTGTTCATGATTCCATCGCTATCATTAAAAATACGGAGGTTGCATAATTTATTACTTAGCCAAGCCACATCCTCTATTGTATCTGCATCTTCTATACCAACCAGCACCAATAAACCTTGTTGAATACTGCCTGTAATAGTATGATCAACCATTACAGAAGCCTCTGTTACTCTTTGAATAACGACTCTCATAATTAATTATCAATTTATGTTGTAATTTTAGATAATGAAGATAGATATTACAGCCGAGATAGTATTTAAAACGGCAAGAAGTGGCGGTAGCGGTGGGCAGAATGTAAATAAAGTTGAAACGATGGTTGAAGCTAGGTGGTTAGTAGCTGCTTCTAGCTTAGTAACTGACGAGCAAAAGCGCCTTATAGTAGAGAAATTGGCAAATAGAATAACGGTTGATGGCAACTTATTAGTAAAGTCGCAAGTGGCAAGAACACAGCTACAAAACAAAGCCAATGTGATTGAAAAAATAAATGAACTAGTCAATCAATCTTTGGTAAAAAAGAAGAGTAGAATTGCCAGTAAGCCTAGTAAAGCAGCCAAAGAAAAACGACTAGAAAGCAAAAAGAAAAATGCTTTTATTAAGGCGCAACGAGGTAAGGTAAATTATAGGGACTGAAAATGATTATAGGAGTTAAAGAAAAAATATAAATGAGAATAGGTTTTGTTATTTGGTTGAGCTGTATTATCCTGTCTGCATCTGCGCAGCAAAAGATTAGGTTGCAGTTTCGAAATAAAGTAGGGGATGACCTATTACAATTAGGAGCTACTTACAAGAATCCTTTTGGCGAGATTTTGGTAATTAATAAGTTCCGATATTATGTATCTAATATTCGTTTGATAGATGTAAATGGTCAATCTATTTCCGTTTCTAAAGATGATTACTTAATTGATGAAGCAGATAGTGCTTCTAAAGTGATTATTCTTAAAACATTCGTAACCCAAATAAGTGCAATCGAATTTTTATTAGGTGTAGATAGTATTAGAAATATAAGTGGTGTACAAATAGGTGCGTTAGACCC
>JAYWCY010000558.1:0-2016 GCA_043780175.1 Chitinophagales bacterium | reverse complement strand
TGTAAATTGGCAACCCATTTTGAAGAAATTCTGTTGTTAAACATAAAGGTTTGTGAATGTACAAAAAGTCTAAACAAACTATTACTGTTAAAGCTTCAGACCCTTTGTAGTAGAAACTAATAAGTTTTGCAAAACCTGATTAGTTTCTAGATAGTAGCATTAGATACAATTAAAATATTCACCTACCCCATACTTTAGCTCAGGAAATACAGGGCGTATATTGCTGGCTTTAGCCACATCACTTGGTTTAGAATCAACACAAGTTACTATTACCAACAGAAATAAAAATATTGCATACTATTTATATATGTATTTGAATTTTATTAAAATAAGCTGACTTATTTTATAATAAATGTTTTACCCTCAGCCCCAATCCCTTTCAATGTAAGGCTTTTCCAGCTAGGTGGTAAGGTTGATTTTATTTGTGTAATCCCCTTTGGTGTAATTTCTAAACCCCCAAAACCCATTAAGACACTTTGTAAAATCCCCCCCGCACCTGTTGCAAAATAAGGGTTTGTACCGCCCTTTGTTTCAGCAATCACGCGTAATGGTGGTAATAGATTAGGCAGATAAGCATCTTGAAAAAAGTGATAGGCCTTAGCACCATCACCCAAGCGGGCATACAACAGGGTAAAGATGGCTTGCGTCATGGCTGGTGTTCCTTCATTAGGCACACGGGTTTCGTAATAAGCCAAATCTTTTTTTATCTGTGTTAAGTTGGTAATTTCTTTAAGGGGATAGGCCAACAAGTTCACATCAGCCTGTTTGATCCCTTCACCTTTATAAGTCGCATGTTCTTTAGTAACACCATTTTCCATAGTTAATATTGGAATATTATTAGCAACATTTAACCAATCGGCATCTGGTATAATCCCTAATAAACTAGCCGCTTCAGTAGCATGTTGTAGCACTGCTTTTGCAGCCGCATTGGTAAATGCATCATTATCTACATTCTCCGCCCATTCATCGGAAGCCACCACATTTTTGATATCATATTTACCAATACCATTTCTCTCTACTCTACTAGCCCAAAAAGCAGCCGTTTCTTTTAGTATGGGGTAGCCTTTTTCGCGAAGCCATTCTTTGTCTTGCGTTACACAATAATAGTTCCAAGCGGCAATACCTACACAGGCAGTAATATGTTGTTCAAACGGCCCACTTAGTGCCCACACAGGCGTTTCTTCTACGCCTGTACCGGCACTTTCCCAAGGAAACATCGCCCCCTTGAACCCATGATTAAAGGCATTTTGCTTGGCAGCAGCCAATCGCTGAAAGCGGTATTCTACAAGACTTTTAGCCATTTCTGGATGTAGTACTAAAATAGATGGATACATCCATAATTCTGTGTCCCAAAACACATGACCATTATAACCCAAACCACTCAAGCCCATTGGAGAAGGACTCATCGCCGAACCTTCACGCACAAAAGAATACAAGTGATACATCATACTATGAATATCTTGCTGCGCCTGCGCATCACCATCAATAATAATATCACTTTTCCAAAGATTATCCCAAGCTTTATTGTGAAATTCAATCAACCTATCTCTACCTTCTAGTTTAGCAGTAATGGTCATACGTTCAGCCTCATTTAATGGGTCGTCGTGGTGAGCAGAAGTGATAGATGAACCTGCAATAGAGAAGCTGTATTTTTCGCCAGCTTTTAATTGCTTACCAAACTTCATTAAGTGCATATTGTTATCCCACATTTCATGAATGACTCTTGGCTCGCTGCCATGTTTTTCACTAAATAAAAAAGTATTTGATGCACACATTAATAACTTACCTGTGGGGCTTTTTGCAGAAGATGTGAGCAAGCTAATAACAACATGTGGTCTATCAATTTCGTTATAATAATTTTGTACATCTTTCAATGCATCTGGTGCTTCCATTACACTTGCTGCACCAATATTAATATCCTTTTTGGCAGTAATGGTTACATCCATCAACACCGTAAAAGGCAACTGCCGCAATGAGTAGTAAGTATAAGTTACATCGGCTTTATCGTTATAGTTA
>JAYWCY010000557.1:0-10978 GCA_043780175.1 Chitinophagales bacterium | reverse complement strand
CAAATTAGTACAACTACTTGTAACCAAAAAGCCGCCATCTTTTATCAACTTCATACCACGTAGGTTAATTTCTTTATACCCAATCACAGCCTTATCTATACTTTCTCGGCTTTTGGTAAATGCTGGTGGATCTAGCATTACCACATCGTACAATTTTTCTTCTTTATCCCACTGTTTCAAGGCGTCGAAGGCATTCATTGCTTCAAATTTACAAATACTATCTACACCATTTAAAGCAGCGTTTTTATTGGCTTGTGTCACAGCCTGCTCACTAATATCTATACCATAAACACTCTTAGCCCCGTAATGTGCCGCATGAATTTCAAAAGTACCAGTATAGGTAAATGCACCAAGTACATCGGCACCTTTGACGATGTTTTGTATCGCTTTGCGATTATCTTGTTGGTCTAAAAAATAGCCTGTTTTTTGTCCATTTTCTACATCTACATGAAACTTCAACCCATTCTCGTTAAGGATAATATTGGTATCAAAAGGGGCTGATAAAAAGCCTTTTTGCTGCTTCAAGCCTTCTAATTCTCTAACAGGTACATCGTTACGCTCGTAAATGCCTTTGGGCTTAAATATATTTTGTAACGCCTCTACAATGGCATTTTTCCAAAGGTCCATGCCATACGATAAACTTTGAATAACAAAATAGTCGTTAAACTTATCTATAATTAAACCAGGTAAATAATCGGCTTCGCCAAATATTAAACGGCAGTTTTCGACATAGCCAAGTTTTTGGCGGTATTGCCAAGCCTTTAAAATACGGTGGTGAAAAAACGCTGCGTTTATCTCTTCTCTATCACGATTGCGGCTCAGAATACGTACTGCAATTTGCGATTGATGATTGTAAAACCCTCTGCCAGCATATTTATTATCAAAATAATGCACATCTACAATTGTACCAGGTTCTATTTGGCTTTCTACGGTTTTGCCATTGTCGCCCACCATTTTCTCTATCTCATTACCATATACCCACGGGTGACCGTTGGCGATACGTAGCGCAATCTTTCGTTTCAAAAACACTTTAATCATGGGGCAAATATAGAACTGTAGCCGCCAGAGGTAGCATTTTGATTTATGATGGTTACACGAATAATTGTAATTGGATGGATTGTAGCCATTTTTTTCTGCATCCGATCAACTATAAGCTTTAGGCTTTTCCTATACATATAAAGTATAATATGTTATCAACATCAGTAGTTTATCGTAACACAATCTATGCTTTTGTATAGTTTTTTGTACTGTGTTAACGAAGGGCGATAGCGGATGAGTAGCATAAAAATGTCATCCTATTCTAGGTAATATACTTACTATGTCTTTCATAATAATCATGAGTTTTTACTAGCTATCAAAGCTTTTTAATTTAGTATACATTGGTTTTCTTTCACCTGCTATCTTTACAACCAATCAATTTGTGCATGGCATATAAAACAGTGTTTAATTGGAGTGGTGGTAAGGATAGTGCATTGGCATTGTATCATGTATTTCAGCATCAACAATTTTGCGTAGAGCGCTTATTAACAAGTGTAAATAATACGTATAACCGTGTAGCCATGCATGGCATTAGGGCAGAATTATTGCAGCAACAGGCTGCTGCTATTGATTTACCATTACAAGAATTTCGCCTAGATGACCAACCTACAATGGATGATTACAACAAAGCAATAACATCTACCATGGAGGGCTTAAAACAAGAAGGCTTTACCCATGCTATTTATGGTGATATTTTTCTAGAAGATTTACGAAAATATAGAGAAGCGCAATTGGCAACAGTGGGCTTTCAAGCACACTTCCCACTTTGGCAAAGAGATACAACTGAACTAGTGCATGAATTTTTAGACCTTGGTTTTAAAACCATCGTTTGTTGTGTGAAAAGCGAGCTGCTTGATAAAAGTTTTGCTGGTAGAATGATAGACCGTGAGTTTTTAAAAGATTTACCTAAAGGGATAGATCCTTGTGGCGAGAATGGTGAGTTTCACACTTTTGTGGTAGATGGGCCTATTTTTAAGCAACCAATACCTTACACCTTTGGCGAAACTGTCTTTAGAGCTTACAACGCACCTAAAGACGCTGAACATGCGGATACTGGTACAATGGGTTTTTGGTTCTGCGATATTTTACCAAATGATAAATAACAAGCCATTGGTTTATTGGCACAATTATCACATATTCGTTGTATGGAAATATATCTTATTAGGCATACCACACCAAATATAGTAAAGGGGCTTTGCTACGGGCAAACAGACCTTGATGTTACAACTAGTTTTGTGCAAGAAGCCGAACAAATTTTGCCACACTTACCCGAAAATATTTCCACCATTTATAGTAGTCCTTTGCAACGATGCAGTAAACTGGCACAAAAACTATTTCCGTCACAAACTATTACTTACCACGAGCATTTAAAAGAGGTGAATTGTGGCCAATGGGAAATGCAGCATTGGGATGAAATACCGAAGCAAGATTTGAACCCCTTTATGGCAGACTTTGTAAATATTGCGATGCCTGGCGGCGAAAGCTATATTGACCTGTATAACAGAGTAATTAATTGTTATAATTACATAAGCACAATGCCAAAGCCAGTGGCTATAGTAGCACATGGTGGTGTTATTAGAAGCATATTATCTCATGTAACCAATACACCTTTAATAGAATCTTTCAATGTGTTTAAGCTGTATTATGGTTGTGTAGTAAAACTAACAATACTGGATGGTACCATCAGCTATCAGGTGTTACACAACATGGTGCCAGTACAGCCAGAACAGCATAAACCATCTGTGTAATGATTGTAACTGGGTAATTGATTAGTTTTACTTGTTTATCATTTTAAAATTAGACTGCATGAACTTTACAATTAATGAATTACTAACAGTAACTTTTACCTTATTCGCGGTGATAGATATTGTAGGTTCTATACCGTTATTAATTTCATTACGTGAAAAAATGGGTGGTATTAATTCGGCCAAAGCAACGTTGGTTTCTGGTGGTTTAATGATTGCTTTTTTATTTTTCGGTGAAAGTTTTTTACGCATACTAGGGTTAGATAAACGCTCATTTGCTGTGGGCGGCTCCATCGTTATTTTTTTGATAGGGTTAGAAATGGTACTTGGGCACGAAATATTTAAAGCTGATAAAAATGCTAAGTCTGGTACAGTGGTACCCATTGCGTTTCCTGTAATTGCAGGAAGTGGTACGCTTACTACGGTAATGAGTTTAAAAGCCAATTATAACGAATTGGTAATAGTATTAGGAATACTATTAAACCTTATAGTAATATATATTGGACTCAGAAGTCTAAACTTAATAGAACGTGCATTAGGCGAAGCAGGTTTACTAGCTGTAAGAAAGTTTTTTGGCGTGATACTATTGGCAATAGCTGTTAAAATATTTAGTAGTAATATTTCTGCATTTGGCAAGTAGCAATCGTTTTACATTTGCAGCAATGGCCGTGTAGTACAATGGATAGTATAAGAGTTTCCGAAGCTCCAGATCCAAGTTCGATTCTTGGCATGGCCACACCATAAACAAAGCCTACTATTGTTGCGATAGTAGGCTTTTAAATATATTCTCTTTCAATTACTATGATTAACTGTGTGTTTACCGCACTTCTTGCATTTCTACTAATCGTTGATAAATACCACCATTTGTAATTAAACTATCGTGTGTACCACGTTCGGCAATTTCACCTTTGTTTAGTACAATAATCTCATCTGCATGCCGAATAGTGCTTAACCGGTGCGCTATTACAATGCTGGTTCTATTCTGCATCATATTATTAATGGCATCTTGTACCAAGCGCTCGCTTTCAGTATCTAGCGATGATGTAGCTTCGTCTAAAATTAAAATGGGTGGGTTTTTTAGTACCGCTCTAGCAATGGTTAAACGTTGTCTTTCACCACCACTTAGCTTGCTACCTCTATCACCAATATTGGTGTTAAAACCATCTTCTTTTTGTTGTATAAATTGATACGCATTGGCAACTTTTGCAGCCTGTTCAATTTGTGCTTGTGTGGCATCTTGCTTGCCAAGGCAAATATTGCTTGCAATGGTATCGTTAAATAAAATTGGCTCTTGTGTTACAATGCTTATTTGGTTGCGTAAACTTTGTAAGCTTAGCTCTTTAATATTGATTCCATCAATTAGTAATTCGCCTTCTGTTACATCATGAAAGCGTGGTACTAAATCTGCCAATGTACTTTTACCAGCACCACTGCTACCAACCAATGCGATCGTTTTTCCTTTCTCTATTTTAAGATTAATATTCTTTAAAATGGTCACATCATTATAGGCAAATGATACATTTTTAAACTCAATGCTGTGGTTAAAATGCGCTAATAATTTGGGGTGTATTGGCTCTTTTACTACGATAGCAGCTTGTAAAATTTCCTCAATTCTAGCTACTGCTGCACCCCCTTTTCTGGCACTAGAAAATGAACCTGCTAAGTTTTTTGCCGGTTGTATTATTTGTGTAAATAATAATATGTAGGTAATAAACCCTTCTGCATTTAAATCGGCTGTATGACTGAGCACTCTTTCGCCACCAAACCACAAAATGCAACACAACACAAACACACCCAAAAACTCAGATACAGGCGAAGCCATATCTCTTCTAAAATTCATTTTGTTGCGTAAATTGCCCAAACCATCATTTACACTAAAGAATCTGCCGCCAATTAATTTTTCTGCATTAAAGGCTTTAATAATGCGTAAGCCAGTTAAGGTTTCATCAAGTATTGACATCAATAAGCCATACCTTTCTTGTGCATCCGTTGATTGCTTTTTTAATGATTTGCTCAATCTGCCAATTATAAAACCAGTTGCAGGTAATAAAATAAATAAGAATAACGATAATTGTGGGCTAAGCAATACCAAACTGGTCAAGACAATTAATACTGTTAGTGGCTCGCGTATCAAACCTTCTAAAGTACTCATCACGCTAAATTCTATTTCATTGGCATCGTTACTCATTCGGCTAATAATATCGCCTTTGCGTTGCTCTGTAAAGTAACCAATGGGTAGCTCTAATATTTTGTCAAACAGGTCCGAACGTAATTTGGTCATTACATAGTTACGCATGGGCGATAGCACTCTAAAACCCAAATACGTAAAAAAGTTTTTAAAGAAAACCGATACTAAAATGATGATACAGATAAAAGCTAGCGCGTATATCTTATTGTTGTCATATCTGATAATTACTTGGCTAATAACATATTTGATGTGATTGGTAACACTAGCACCAGAAAAAGTCCAAGCTGGTTCTACACGTAGGAGTTCTTCTTTGCCAAATAATAATTGTAAAAAAGGTGCTAGCATGGTGAGTGATACTAAAGAGAATAAAACCGCTAGCAAGTTGAACAAGAAATATAGACCAATATTGCTTTTTTGTGATTTTAAATAGAACAGAATGCGACTAAAACTTTTCATTTTCGAGCTTAATAAAATATGAGGGGCAAAGTAACTAATTTTGCAGCCAATAAAACAGTTAAAGAAATGAAGGAAGGAAAGCGCCAAAAGCAAGTTGCATCAGTATTTCAAGCAGAGTTGAACGATATATTCATGAAATTAGGTTTAAATATGTTTGCAGGTGGCATGGTTTCTATTGCAGATGTTAAGGTTACACCAGATTTACTAGAAGCTAGAGTGTACTTGAGTTTGTTTCAGGTAGAGAACCCCAGCTTGGCCATGAAGCACGTAGAAGACAGAGCTTGGGAAATAAAGAAATTATTGGGTGAAAAAATAAAAAGCCAAGTACGCAGAATGCCCGTAATGCATTATTACCTTGATGATACCTTAGAGCATGTATTTAAAATGGAGCAATTGTTTAAGCAAATTGAAGATGAAAAGAAGGCAAGAGAAGTGAAAGGTGAAAAGACAATAGGCAAAAGTGAGCAATGATTATCCAATATTCATAACTCGTAACTCATAACTCATAACTCATATCATTGAATCTCCTCTTCGCTTGGCGGTATTTTAAATCTAAGAAAACAACCAATGCCATCAATATCATTGCATGGATTAGTGTTACCGCCATTGCTGTGGTTACTGCTTCGCTAATTGTGGTATTTAGTGTATTTAATGGCTTTGAAGCATTGGTAAAAAGCCTGTATACAGATTTTTATGCCGATGTAAATATTAGCGCTGCTAAAGGTAAAATGATACATTTATCAACAGCGCAAATTGCCAATATAAAAGCTGTGGAAGGCGTTACTATCGCAAGTTTAGTGGTAGAAGAGAAGGCGCTATTAATGAATGGTGATTATCAAAGTATTGTGATAGTAAAAGGCATAGATGAGGCCAATACCGCGGTTAATAATATTAGCCATCATATTATTAATGGTAAGTTTAATACGGGTACTGCAGGTGCACCACGCTTGGTATTGGGTGCTGGTATTGCTTATGCCATTGGTGCCAATGTTGACAATAGCTTAACGCCTTTGGTACTTAACCTACCTAATAAAAAAGCCATAAAATTTAATTCTGAAGAAGGGTTTAATTCATATAGTTTGTATGCATCGGGTAGTTATGCTGTGCAGCAAGAGTTTGATGATAAATATGTGTTTACCAATCTGGCTTTTTTAAAGTACATGTTGTACATGGGTGCCAATGATTACACGGCTGTAGAAATAAAATTACTAACAAATACGAATGCTGACAAAGTAATTGTAAAGCTGCAATCCTTGCTGGGTAAGGATGTTGTAGTGGCTACAAGATACCAACAGAACCAAAGTTTGTACAGTGCCATGCAAGTAGAAAAATGGGTAATTTATGGTGTCACCTGTTTAATATTGGCTATTGCAGCATTTAATATTATTGGTGCACTAACCATGTTGGTGCTAGAAAAGCAAAAAGATATTGCGGTATTAAAAGCCATGGGCGCATCTAATAATATGGTGCGAAATATATTTTTAAGCGAAGGCTTATTACTAGCAATTATTGGAAGTGCAGTGGGTGTTGTACTCGCTACGCTTATTTGCCTACTACAATTGCAATTTCACTTAGTGCCATTGCAAGGCGGCAGTTTTTTAATAGATTATTATCCTGTAAAATTATTAGCAACAGATTATATAATTGTTGTTGCTACGGTATTTGCAATTGCTATTGTAGCAGCTTATTTGCCTGCACGAAAAGCAAGCGAGCAAAGTATTTCTTTAAAAAGCTAATGTTTACTTACTACAATGCTTTTTCCATGTATACCACTTCTGGCAACGGGTTTTGGTAATAGGCAGTGGTGATTGTAAAGCCTAGTTTTTTGTATAAGTTAATTGCCGCTTGTAATCTTTCTAATGTATCAAGTTTCATGGTTTTGTAGCCCAAGCTTTTGGCAGTTTCTAGTAATAGCTGTGCCAATGCTTCGCCAATTTTGTATTTGCGAAAGTCTGGTTTTACATACAATCTTTTCATTTCGCAACTACCATCTTCCAAAGGCTGCAATGCAATGCAGCCAACCGCTTCATTATTATAGTACGCTAAAAATAATGCACCTTTTGGTGTGCCATATTTTTTAAGTGGGTCAGCCAATTCTGCATCAAAACTTTGAAAACATAAATCTGCATTTAGCTCTACAGCATAGTCTTTAAACAATTGAATGGCACTATTTAATGCTACGCTTTTTTCTGTAATGAGTTTAATAGATAACATGCTAGAATTTCACGCAAAGAAACAAAGTATACAACGGTCACAAAGTATTTATCTAAAGATTATTAGTCAATTGCGTTGTTTCTTTGTCTTCTTAGCGTCCTTTGTGTGAAACTGCTAATGGTCACAATCTTCATGATGGGCATGATTGTGTACCCTGCAATAACGATAGTTAATATAATGTGCCAATACAATCAATAGTAAAGCTGGCGGTAAAAAATAAAATTGTAAATCGTGCCAACCTTGCTTGGCAAATAAACAGCCAATACCTAAAACGAATAATGTAATAGGTAAAATATTGTGGTGGTGTTTTTTATAACCATGGTACAGTGAATAAATACCTACACCTAAAGCAAGAAAAATCATCCCATATTCAAAAGTGGTATTTTCTATAATATTTACCCCAAATAATGGCAAACTCGTAACCACAAGTGGTAAGAAAGCACAGTGTATAGCGCAAGCAATAGAGGCCGAAATGCCTAATGCGTCCCAATTAATTTTTAAATTCATTACTGCAAAAGTAATAAACTGCAACAAAGTTGCAAATTAATTGTTTTTACTAAATTGGTAGATTGATTGCAATGACACAGTACTAATTTTGCAGCGTTAAAAATAATGTATGAACAAAAAAGTAATTATTTATTTAGGATTTTTTGTGGTGTTGGTATTGGGCTTTTGGTTTTTTTTATTTAAGGGCACAGATGCTTGGAAAACAAAGTTAAATATTATTAGCTATGTAAAGCCATTTAGCTTTAAAAATCAAGATAATATTAACTTTACAGAACGTGACATGTTGGGCAAAGTGTGTGTAGTAGAATATTTTTTTACAACTTGTAAAGGTATTTGTCCTAAAATGAATACCAATATGAAAGGTATATACGAACAATTCAAAAACGAACCCGATTTTCTAATAGTATCGCATAGTTGCGACCCCGAAACTGATAGTGTGCCACGTATGAAACGCTATGCCGATAGCTTAAAAGTGGATACTAAAAAATGGACATTCTTAACTGGTAGAAAAGATAGCTTATACCTACAAGCACGTAGCAGTTACTTGCTAGACGATCCTAAAAATTCACTTGTAAAAATTCAAGACCAGTTTATTCATACACAGTTTTTTGCCTTGGTAGATAAAAATGGGCAAGTGCGTGGGCAAGTGTATGATGGTTTAAAACCCAATGAAATAGAACGGTTGAAAGAAGATATTGCCGCTTTACTTAAAGAAAAAGCTGGAAAAGGTAATTTTGTAAATGGTATTTTTAACAACAATCCGTAATACTAAATGGCACAAACCGTTGCAGATATTTTAAAGGCAAATAACTTAAGCATCACTGATAGTAGAAAAAGTATTTTAGCGCTTTTTAAACTTAGCAAAGGTGCTTTGGCGCATGCTGATATTGAGAAAACATCTTCTGCGCAATTTGATAGAGTAACCATTTACAGAACCTTACAAACCTTTGTAGATAAAGGCATTATACATACCATACCTACTGCCGATAATAGCGTATTGTATGCTTTATGTAAAGATGATTGCAGTGCTGGTCATCATCATGACAATCATGTGCATTTTATTTGCGATGTCTGCGATACTACCTATTGTTTAGACCATGTAATTATACCACTGGTAACCCTGCCAGAAGGTTTTACACAAAAACAAACAGATGTAGTGGTAAGCGGTGTGTGTAAGAATTGTGAGCCCCTAACCCCTGAAGGGGAATAAAATACACCGAATAATATTCGTTCAATTGCTCTAACGCCGTGTGCTACAAATTAAATCCTTTCAATTCTCTAAAATGCCCGTTTAGTTTTATTTTGTCCTTCAAATTTTCCATGCCGGATACCATTGGCAATACCTTTGCAAGATGCCGACTTAAATACGCTAAACGTTGGTCTTCGCGCCATAAACCCAATAATTCATATTCTTCTTTTACGGTTAATCCTACATGGTGTGCAACATCGTAACTGGTTAGTAGTTCGTTGGGCTTTTTAAAATCTTTGGTCACTTTTAATAGCTTGTGCAGTTCTCTAATATCTGCAATTATTTTAGCCATCAGAGCTATTTTAAGCCTTTGATCATTGGTAGGATAGGTGACAATGGCGCCACTGTAAAGCTTATCTGGTAAGCTTTTTATCGTTTCAAGCATTTTAAAAACTTGTAACCCTTTGGTGCAAATATCCATTTTGCCGTCAGGATGTACTGCTACAATTTCTGTAATTTCTAGTTGTGTGCCTAATTCATTTACACCGTTTTCTAATACAGTTGGTATGCCAAAGGGTTTTGCATTGGCAAAGCAATCAGTAATTAATTGTTTATAACGAGGTTCAAAAATGTGTAAGTTCAATTGTTCGCCTGGATAAACAACGATGCCTAGTGGGAATATGGGAATAAAATTTGTCATAATTTCGAGAAGCAAATTAATAATTTCAACGTTCAAAAAAGCATTCGGTTCAGCAATGAAAAAGTTTTCGGTTCTTTGAGGCGAAGTAATACAAATTGTGGATGAAAATTTCTGGGTTTACCATTATAAAAAATGCGGTTAAAAACGATTATCCAATTGTTGAGGCTATCAATTCTATATTACCAGTTGTAGATGAAATGGTGGTATTAATCGGCGATTGTGATGATAAAACCGAAGCGTTAATACACGCAATGAATAGTCCTAAAATAAAAATATTTCATTCTGTTTGGGATAAAAATTTGCGCAGTGGCGGTACGGTACTAGCTGTAGAAACTAACAAGGCCTTCCAACTGATTGATCCTGAAAGTACTTGGGCATTTTACATTCAAGGTGATGAAGCGGTACATGAGAAGTACCATCAAAATATACTTAATGCCTGTAAGCTATACAAAGATGACGAACAGGTGGAAGGGTTACTATTTAAATACCTACATTTTTATGGAACGTACGATTATGTAGGCGATAGTAGAAAATGGTATAGTCACGAAGTGCGCATTATTCGTAACGATAAAAAAATACAATCATATAAAGATGCACAGGGTTTTAGAATTGGCGAAACAAAAATTAATGTAAAGCCAATTGATGCCTACATCTATCATTATGGATGGGTAAAAAGCCCTGAGCGAATGATGAAAAAACAAAAAGATGTGAGCAGGTTTTGGCACGATGATGCATCTTTAAAAACAAATAACGCACGACCAGATTATTACGATTTTAACGAGTACGACTCATTAGAAAAATTTACAGGTACGCATCCAGCTATAATGGCTGATAGACTATTGCGTAAAAATTGGCAAATAGAATTGGATATTACAAAAAAGAAGTTTTCGTTGAAAGATAAGTGCCTGTATTATTTTGAAAAACTAACTGGTATTAGACCA
>JAYWCY010000556.1:0-2713 GCA_043780175.1 Chitinophagales bacterium | reverse complement strand
GAAATAGAATAATTGAGTAACAAAATCAATAAAAAAATACCCTGTGATTAGTTGATATCACAGGGTATTGTCTATATTTTGCCTAACTAATATGCTTCCCAATCACAACCAATTGGTGCGCCTGGTGCAATATCTTTTGCTGGCGGAATAACAATATCTTTTGGTTTGGTAATGCGTTCTGCTATATAAGCATAGTATGGCGTTAAACCAGTATCAGTTTTGTTTTTACTTAAGCAAAATACTTTGATAGTTTCTAGTTTATTATGACAAATAGATTTTACCAAATAGTTGGCATTATCGTTAATGCTTAAAGCCATTAACCGAGTAACTACTTGTTGCTGTGTTTGTAGCTGCACTAATTTTTTCAAGCCCTGTAAGCCTTCAGTTTGAAAGGCCGCATCGGTTATTGTATTTACCAAATCATCAAATCCAATGGTATTAAATCTGCCTTTCATTTGCACCAAACGGTTGGCTCTTTCGGTGTTAAATAAAAATGCCAATTCATAATCTGCCAATGCTTCTGCGGCCGATAATGCATCAAAACTTAAGCCTGTTCTTTTCGCAAATAATTCACCTACATTGTAATATAATGGTGGTCTTGGTGGTAATAATTTTAGGATGCTCTCTGGTAATGTTAAAATATCTGGTGACAAGCAAGCAACTGCATCTGTTAATGCCTTTTTTTGTACAGCGTTTGATAATGGTTCTGGTTGTTGTTGCAATTTATCGCCACGTACACTATAGCTATAATTCATGCCGCCAATGAGTTTTGTAACCGCTTCTATTTGGTAGCGATGGTAGTTATATACTGGTACTAAAGCATCTTCTAAACGCGTCATCGGTGTGTTGTCTTGTATCGCTTTTTCGCTGAAATTTTCCAATGCTTTTTTGCGCACAGCTAACACATTTTTTAACTCTTCGGTAGCATCTTTTCCATTATCCCAAAGGTGCGCATATGGGTGTAAACCACCAGCCGCTCGGGCGTCTGCATCTGCAATAAATAACAAACCATTTTTAGTATTTTCTTCCAGTAGCTTTTTTAAAGCCTCATCTACATTTGTACTAGTAGGATAATCTGAATAGCCATACATAATTGCGCGTTTATCCCATTCGCCAATTTCGTTGGTATATACCTGTGAAAAGTCGATATCGCCTTTTGCATTGAGTGTAATATTTGGGTGCGGATAATCCATTACAGACGCTCTATTATTAAAGCTAGATGCATAATTATGTTGCAAGCCTAGTGTATGCCCAATTTCGTGCGCAGCTAATTGACGTAAACGCTGTAATGCAGCCTGCTTCATAGTTTCAGGTACTTGCTTACCTGTTTCGTAAGGTGATAATAAGCCTGTAAAAATTAAATAATCTTGGCGAACTCTTAATGAACCAAGCGTTACTTGACCTTTAATAATTTCACCAGTTCTTGGGTCGGTAATTGAAGCGCCATAGCTCCAACCTCTAGTACTGCGATGCACCCAATTAACCATATTGTAACGAATATCCATGGGGTCGGCACTATCTGGTAGCACACGTACTTGAAACGCATTGATATAACCAGCAGCTTCATAAGCTTGGTTCCACCATTTGGCACCGTCTAATAATGCTGAGCGAATAGGTTCTGGTGTACCATTATCTAAGTAATAAATAATGGGTTGAATGGGTTCACTTTTTGTAGCAGATGGGTCTTTCTTTTGTAAGCGATGCTTCGCAATAAACATCTGCTCAATGGGGTCAGTAAATGGTGTACTATAATCAAAATACGAGATGCCAAAATAGCCACTTCTTATATCATATTTACGAGGCACAAATTGATTGTCTGGCAGCTGCACAAACGAATGGTGCATTCTTACAGTAATGGCTTCAGCCGAAGGTGTAACCGTTGTTACATATCTACCGGCATCACTTCCACCGGTAAATGTAATGGTGGCTTCAAATTCACTATTTAAAGGAAAATTTTTAGTGTTTTGGAGGTAAATAGCCGAACGGCTTTCGTTAAAAACATACGTACCTTGCTTCATGCTTTTAATTCTATCGGCCACACCATGTGCATCTCTGATAAAAAAATTAGTTGCATCTACTAATACTTTATCGCCTTCATCTTCATCTACTACAAAACTGGCTACAATTGATTGTGCAAAGCTTTCACGAACTGCTTTTTTTTCATTGGCATCATTGCTACTTGCTCGGTAGGCATAGTTAGGTTGTACCATCATTACTTTTTTGCCTACTTTATTAAAGTACACAATTTTTTGTCCACCAATTTGCCCACGGTCTAATCCAATATCATTGCTACCAAGCCCGGCTGGTAATGAATTTACATACAAAAACTCTTTATCAAACTTATCAATCTGCAACCAAATTTTTCCATTTGTAGCATCCCACCAATAGGTGAAAAAGCCCTCTATTTTTTTAAAATTTTTTGTTTTATCGGCTATTTTAGAACTGCTTTGTGCATTGCAAATAATTAAGAAGCAACAAAGTAATAGGACAGAAAATACACGCATAGAAATTAGTTTTGGTAAAAAATGAAGTGGTGCTGTAAGTTATTTTTAAAATTTGAAAATCTGTTGTAAAAAATGCTAAATGGCAGAGAATAATTAATTTTCATTAATTATTGAAAATTCAGAAATAATGTTTTTATATTTGCTGTATGAAATTAGATGAAGCCAAATTACAGTTTATACAAAGTTGGGGCGTTTTGGCTGGCCAGTGG
>JAYWCY010000555.1:0-5351 GCA_043780175.1 Chitinophagales bacterium | reverse complement strand
AGTGCCACTTCTGCAATTTGACCACCTGTAAATGCAAGTACTAATAAAAATGGTAATAGTACAATGGTGATTATCTTATTACTAAGAAATACAATGAATATGTAAGTGCTTGCTGCCTCTTTGGTATTAAAAACCCAACCTGCGAAATGTAAAAAAGCAAATTTGATACTGTAAATGATACCTAAAATAATAGCTGAATATATAATGAGCCGCCAAAAATCTACGGATACCCAACCTTTTAATTGTACGATTAATGCAATATAAATACCGCCACAAGTGATGAAAAGTATGTTCATGAAAAGCGATGCGAACGTATTTTGTAATAGTTGCTCACGGGTTTGTTTAGAACGTAATGTAGTTTGAAAGAATAAACCGAACATATTATTAAAATACTTAGGAAAAACTAATTTAATAACCCCTAATAATGCAAAACAACTTAGCAAGATATAAAACAATTCATCTTTATTTTTAGATTGATGTTCCTTTTGTATCATAAATTCTGGCTGCGTACTAAAAGGTAAATATAGACACGTTATAATTTGTGCATATGTAGTTGTATCTATTTTAAGTAATGCAGCTTTTATATTGGCTTGCCTAATAGAATCTTTATAAAGTGAATATTTGATATTATTTGCACTTATCAAAGAATCACCTAACTGCGAAGTGTGTTTTTTAATTGTTGAATCTGCTACTATTTTTTTTAAGCTATCTAATTTTGAATTTATTTTTTTAATAACGGCTATTTTAGACTTTATAATAGTGGTTGTTTCAGCTTTGTTAGTATTACTATCAGTTTGCGCAGAAACTTTAATACAAAACAAACAAAAAAATATACTTAATAAATACTTCAATTGGGGACTAATTTGGTGACAAAAATAGTGCTAATAACAAGGCAGAAGACAGCTTAGCAAAATTCACTAATAAGATTATTCTATTAGCTAGAAGATACTTACAAATCCTAAGTGGATTTTACTTTCTCTAAAATTAAATGGTAAATCGTTGCGTTTACCATCCGCAAAACTGATATTGATAATGCCTTGTTTGGTTTCGAAAGCTAAACCAATTCCACCACCAATGTAGGTGTTACTTTGATTGGTGATATTATTACTGGTAGCACCCATATCTACAAAACCAGTAAAATATGAATTGATGCCTAATAAATAACGATATTCTAAAGTACCTACTGCATAGCGATTAGCATAGATACTTTCTTCATCAAAACCACGGAGCAGCTTGTAACCACCTAACTGAAACAATTCGTTTCTAAAATAATTAGGGCTTTCGTACCAGCCAGCATTTACAGCCATTTTAATAACAGATTGCTTCCCTGTAGTAAAATAATGTGCAAGACTAGTTTTTATTTTTAGCTGATATGTATTTTTTTGAATAGTATCGTATAAACTGCTGTAGTTAAAATTAGGGCTTTTAAGTTGCGTAATAGTATTGTTTTGCTTAATGTGTTTATTGCCAGCACTAATGCCAATTTTGTACTCATTACCACTGTTAGGATTAAGTCGATAATTGGTAGTATTAAACTCGTATTCTAAAGTTAAATTAGTAGTACTTACATCAATAATATCTGGTAATTTTTTAGTAATGATCACTGATACCGTATCTACTGTAAGCAAGTTGGTATTGAAAGTTTCTAAAGCAATTCTACCAGATTGCCTGGCAGATAGCACATATTGCAAACCAAGCTTTGCTGTCAAGTTTAAATAAGCAGAATCTTTTTTGTACAATTCAAAAGCAAAGTCTACACCAAAAGCTGAATTGAAAATGTATGGCTTTTGAAAGCCTAAATTTAGGCGAGGTGAAGCAGATTGAAATTGTTGCCAATTAAACAAAATGGTTTCACCTGTGGCAAATGCATTTTTTAAATTCAAATTGGCTTCACCAGTTAGTAATAATTTGCCGCCAAGCTGCTGATTAGCTGGTAGGAAACCGATTAATACATTAATTTGGTTACTACGTTTTGGTTGTAAGTATAAATTAATGCTATACGATCTAGCCAACATACCCAAATTCCAATCGTTGCTTTGCTGCAAATAAGGTAGTTCTAACAATCGTTGGTTAATAAGATTGAGTTTTGCTTTGTTAAAAGCTTCACCTGGAAGTAGATTAAGATAATGGTATAAAAAATTACTGCTGATTTTGGCATTACCTAACATGTGCACACTATCTAATTTATACCACACACCTGTATTAATAGCTAATTGCGCTTGTACATTATTGGTTGCTATTTGCACACTATCAAAACCAATTTTGGCAAATGGATAACCATTATTATCGTAGTAATCTAACAGCTTTTCTTGTAGTTGTGTAATGCTTTTTGGGTTAATTGGCTTGGCTGTAAATGCTTCTTTATTTATACCTAACTGCGCTAATAAAGGTTGATACTGTGGCTGGATATTAAGTGTTTGCCAAATATATTTTTCACCTAAAAAAAGCTGAATGGTGCTTGTTACAGAATCTTGCTTAAAACTATCTACTGACGCGGCTAAATATCCTTTCGATTGTAACAAACTTGGTAATTGTGTCACATAATTTTTACACTGTAATTTATTGGTAAATTTGGTAGTTAAATGTAACGAGGTTACTGCACTATCATTGGCTTGTATGCGTAAATAATGATTTTGTGCAGTTGCTTTAACAAAGCATCCACACAATAAAACGTATAAAATCAAACTGTATAACTGTACTTTCGCCATTAAATCATTACAAGTTTACATTGTTTTTTACCACATAGGCACACTAGACACATAGTTTTATACTTTGTTTGTTTAAAGCACAAGAAAATGCTACTTACTATGTGCCCTATACAGTAGCATTTAATCTTAATTTATGGCAGGTATTTACATTCATATTCCTTTTTGCAAAAAAGCTTGCCATTATTGCAATTTCCATTTTTCTACAACGCATAGTTTGCTACCGCAAATGGTAGATGCTATTGTAGCAGAAGTGTTGCTTCAAAAAAATTATTTAAACGAAAATATTGCTACAATTTATTTTGGTGGCGGTACACCTAGCTTGTGCACTCCCGCGCAAATACGCCGTATAATACAAACCATACAAACAGAATTTATAGTAAATGATAATGCAGAAATTAGCTTAGAGGCTAACCCTGATGATATTACAGAAGAACGCTTATCAGCTTGGCGGCAAATGGGTATTAACCGTTTGAGTATTGGTGTGCAATCTTTTGTAGAAGCCGATTTACGCTGGATGAATAGGGCACATTCTGCCACACAAGCTACTGCTTGCATTCAATTGGCCCAGCAATATGGCTTCACCAATTTAACCCTCGATCTAATTTATGGTACACCTACATTAACCGATGCACAATGGCAACAAAATGTACAAACAGCTATTGATTTAGGTGTAACGCATTTGTCTTGCTATGCATTGACGGTAGAGCCCAAAACTGCTTTAGATAAAATGATACAATTACAAAAAATAGATAACGTAGATGCAGAGAAACAAGCACGACATTTTGAGTTACTCATGCAGTGGTTACAAGTAGCAGGGTTTGAACATTACGAGATTTCGAACTTTGCTAAACCCGGCCATAGAAGCATCCACAATAGTAGTTACTGGCAGGGCAAGCATTACTTAGGTTTAGGCCCATCGGCTCACTCGTTTAATGGCAATAGCCGCCAATGGAATATTGCAAACAATGCTTTATACATGGCAAGCATCAACCAGCAACAAATACCAAGGGAACTAGAAATATTAACCCCAACCCAACAACTGAATGAATACATTATGACAAGCCTAAGAACGATGGAAGGCTTATCGTTACAACATGTGCAACAACAATGGGGTAATGCCATTTTATTAGCTCTTACTAAAGAGGCACAGCCTTATTTACAGGATGGCAATATGCTATTTGATAACCAATATTTACGTTTAACAAGTATTGGTAAATTGCTAGCAGATGGCATAGCTGCTGATTTGTTTCAGTAATGGGTTAGATTATTTAAGGTAAAGAAAAGCGGCACCAAATATTTGATGCCGTTTTGTTTTATATTATTATTTAACAGAACTATTTTAAATCTTCTGCTTTTAAACCTTGATTAATTTTTATGTCACTCATGGTTACATCAATTTTATATTGACCATAATCCACCACTACTTTAGTAGCTATTTTAACGTCGCTATAAGTTTTATAGTTTGAAGTATAAGTAGTTACTACAGCTTTACCCTGGGGAGCTTCCTGAGTAATCACATTTTTTACTAAAAGACCAGATATAACATCGTAGTAATTATTAAAAACTCTACCCTTTGGCGATTTTATTTCAATCACATTAGCGTCTTTAGCATCTACTTGTTCAATACCTTTTATTGTAAATACGTAGCCTTTTTGTTTCAACATATAAGCTTCTGTAAAAAAAGCACCGTCTTCTTGCATCTTTTCTTTGTCATCATCTTTCAATGGTACATCTTGCCCCTGTACATTTTGTAAATATGTACCATTTTTCATTAATTGTTTTTGTAAAATCATTGGGCCAGCAGAGATAACTTGCAAGTAGTGATTTGGTAAGATCATTTTTTGACTCATTGATAAACTTTGGCCCATAACATTTGCAGCGCCAACCATTTCAATATCCTTTATGGCAAGCATCGTAGTAGGCGAAGCTGTTGCATCGGCTGCTTTTTGTAAAATGCTTTCTGCTGTTACATTGGCTGCTACTGTTTTAGTTACTGGTGCTGCTTTTTCGTTGCCATCTATATCGTAATATTTTACAGTACCATATTTTTCAAGACCTTTGGAAATTTCTTTTGTATTTCCTACAATTACAATTGCTAGATTATTAGCAGGTATATATTTATTAGCTATCAATTTTACTTTAGCTGCATCAACTGCTGATAAGTTTTTAAGATAATTCTGGTAGTAATCTTTTGGTAAATTGTAACGTGCAATGTTAAGTGCAAAGCCAGCAATCGTAGCAGGATTTTCTAAGCTACGTGCAAATGCACCATTACGCTCGTTTTTAATTAAGCTTACTTCATCTGCAGTTGCAATTTCGTTTCTAATGCGTTTAAATTCATAAATAAATTGGCCAATCGCACTGTCCGTTTTATCGTTACGCACAGCAGCAGATGCTGTAAAACTACCTACCAATTTATCTTCACTTATTGATGAATAGGCACCATAAGTAAAGCCATATTTCTCTCTTAAATTTTTGTACAACCTTGCAGAAGAACCACCGCCTAAAATGCTAGCAGTAATGTCTGCTGCAATGGCATCTGCACTGCCAGGTTGTAATTGTATAGGCGCTACCAAATTTATATTACTTTGTACAGATGATGGTCTATCTACTATGGCAATAAAAGTTTTTGCTGGTGCAAGT
>JAYWCY010000554.1:0-4580 GCA_043780175.1 Chitinophagales bacterium | reverse complement strand
ATAAGTCGGTTTGTCTGCATAAAAATGCAGGTATTTGTAATATATCTATATATTTAGCTGCTTCGGCAGCTTCTTCATGTGCATGAATATCCGAAGTGGTTGGCAATTCAAATGTTTCGCCTACTTTTTTTATTAAATCTAAACCCACTGTATCGCCTATGCCTGTAAAAGATGATGCATTGGTGCGGTTAGCTTTACGGTAGCTTGCTTTAAAAACGTATGGGATTTCGAGGCGTCGGCAAATTTTAGACACTTTATCAGCAATTTCCATTACCATCTCTTCGCTTTCTACTACGCAAGGGCCAGCTATTAAAAAGAAATTTGTAGGATCGTAAGCTTGTTTTGAAAATAGGTTGGCAAGATATGGTGGTAGCATAATTATTTTTTAGACCGCTAAACTAAGATAAACGCGTCATTCAATGTGTGAAATAGCGTAATAGACTTTTATTTTAACGATATGCAAGGATGATATATTTATTTTAATAAATTCACTCAGTTATTCCTCCTATGAGTCAATTATTAACCTATAAATAATGTATAAGACACCGTATGAAATCTATTTTTCACAAAATAATATCGCCTTTAATTGCTTTGGTATGGCTTGTTAACGGGCTATTTTGTAAGGTTTTAAACCTTGTACCACGTCATGAGCAAATTGTAGGTCGAATTTTAGGTACTAATTATGCTTTTTTAATTACCAAAATGATTGGTATCGCAGAAATTATAATGACTATTTGGATACTGACGGGCATAAAATCTAAGCTTTGTACCATTTCACAAATAATTATTGTACTTACCATGAATAGCATTGAATTAGTATTAGTACCAGATTTGTTGCTTTTTGGACCATTGAACATGCTTGTTGCAATTTGTTTTGCACTATTATTATTTGTAAATGAATATTTACTTAAGCCCAAACCTACTAATCAGAAAATATAATGTTTGTATCTTTAAAAAATCACCCTTTTGCTGTTGATGCTTTTTTTGAGAGTTCATTGGTAGTAACGTATGCTGTACCAAAGGCCCAACTAGAAGCATTGTTGCCAAGATGCTTAGAGTTGGATACGTTTAATAACCATTGGGCTTTCATAGCAGTAGCAATGGTACAAACAAAAGGATTACGCCCTAAAGGTTTCCCTAAATGGATGGGTAATGATTTCTTTTTAATTGGCTACCGGATTTTTGTTATTTATACTACAAGTACCGGCAAAAGGCTTCGCGGGTTATACATTCTAAAATCAGAAACCAATAAAAAAAAGATGGAATGGTTAGGTAAAATGTTTACACAATATAATTACACTACAACAGATATTTTACAAACTTTACAAAATAATGTCCAAGAAATTAGATCAATAAAATCAGAACTTTCAGTGTCATTTATAGCTGAAGATACCGATGTTTTCCTGCCATTAAATTCACCATTTGCCAGCTGGAAGGAAGCACGAAGATTTGCAGGGCCATTACCATTTACATTTAGTTACAATCCTTTAACTGCAAAGGTTTTAGTGGTACAAGGTGAACGAGAGTTTTGGCAACCACAGCCTGTAAATATTGTAAATGCGGCATTTGGTTTTATTAAAGATTTGCATTTACAAGATACATATTTGGCAAGTGCTTTTATAGTAAAAAATATTCCTTATTCTTGGAAAAGAGGCACGTTAGATACATGGCAACAACAGTAAGAAAACCACTTCAAGGTGTTACAAATATTGTTAAATTCAATTGGCACTTTTATGCATTTTCTATAATTACATTAACCGTAATTTTTGTAGCGGATCATTTTGTTTGTAAGCAAATGAACATACTTACAATTATTATTACCTCGTTTATCATTTTTAGTATTGTCGTGTCTTTGATTGTCTCGTTTTACGTATATGATTGGTCTAATTTATATCAGCTATCATGGTTAAATAAATTAGATATTTTAGCTAACAATCAACTCGTAAATATTCATGCTGGCTTCGATGAAACTAGTCAACTATTAGCCAGTAAATTTCCTAATGTACAACTACAAGTTTTTGATTTTTATAACCCCAAATTACATACTGAAATTTCTATAAAAAGAGCTAGAAATGCTTACCCAGCTTACCCAAATACCATTTCAATAAGTACTAGTTTTTTACCTCTGGAAGCAAGCAGTGTTGATTGTATTTTTTTGTTTTTTGCCGCGCATGAAATTAGAGATGATACAGAAAGAATTTACTTTTTTAAGCAATTGCAGCAATCATTAAAGCCTTCGGGTAAAATTGTTGTAACTGAGCATTTACGAGACATTCCAAACTTCATGGCTTATAATATTGGATATCTTCATTTTCTACCTCAATCGTGTTGGATACACACATTTCAACATGCAGATTTGCAAATAATAAGTAGTCAAAAAATCAATCCTTTCGTCACCATATTTATACTTCAACGTAATGGAACTACATCTTAAAATAGTTGGCTGGTCATTCATAGCATTAGCATTTGTTCACGCCTTTTTCCCTAAATATTTTAATTGGTCACAAGAGCTACAATCGCTTAGTTTAATTAACAAGCAAATCTTACAAGTGCACACATTTTTTATCGCATTAATGGTTGGTTTGATGGGCTTGCTTTGTATCACTTCTGCTAATGAATTATGTAATACTATTTTGGGTAAAAAAATTGCTTTAAGCTTGTTTTTTTTCTGGTGTTGTAGATTTGTTATTCAGTTTGTAGGTTACTCTTCAACACTTTGGTTAGGTAAACTTTTTGAAACGGTAGTGCATATTGTACTGTCCGTATTCTGGTTGTATGTAACTATTGTATTTGGCGTAACATATTGGTATTATTAAGGTCGAATTCTTCATAGTTATATCTACATCACCTCTCTATTCTACTTATTATTTTTTTCATAGAAGACTCATAAATTTTTTTGTAAGAAACTAATCACTACAATAGCCCCATTTTTTATTATAGTTTTCTACTTCTTTTATTCTTGGTATTCTTTGTTTCTTTGTACGAAATAATACCCATGGTAAAAGATAAAATATTGGTAATTGGCGCAAGTGGTCAAATAGGTGTAGAGTTAACCTTAGCCCTGCGTAAAATGTATGGTAATAACAATGTAGTGGCAAGCGATTTGCGAGAAGAAAACGAACTACTAAAAGGTACAGGACCATATGTAAGTATCGATGTGATGAATAAGGAAATGCTACACGTGCAGGTCATCAGGCAAAATATCACTCAGATTTATTTATTAGCGGCCATTCTTTCGGCCACTGGCGAGAAAAACCCAAACCTCGCATGGAATTTAAATATGCAAGGTTTGCTTAATGTATTAGACATTGCACGAGAAGAGAATCTAAAAAAAGTGTATTGGCCATCATCAATAGCCGTGTTTGGCCCCACAAGCCCTAAGCAAAACTGTCCACAGCAAACCGTTATAGAACCTATTACAGTATATGGTATTAGTAAATATGCAGGCGAGTTTTGGTGCAATTATTATCACCAGCGTTTTGGGCTAGATGTAAGAAGCCTACGTTACCCAGGTCTTATAAGTTATAAGTCAGCACCCGGTGGCGGCACTACTGACTATGCAATAGAGATCTTTAACGACGCAATTGAATCTAGAAACTATCAATGCTTTCTTAGCCAGGATACGTACCTACCAATGATGTATATGACAGATGCCATCAACGCAACCATTAACCTTATGGAAGCACCTGCAGCACAAATTTCCGTTCGCACATCTTATAATATAGCTGGCGTAAGTTTCTCACCCAAAGAGATTGCTGCAGAGATTCAAACGCATATACCAGACTTTACAATTACCTATAAGCCAGATAGTAGACAGAATATTGCCAATAGCTGGCCACAAAGCATTGATGATACAGTGGCAAGAAACGATTGGGGCTGGCAGCCAGCATTCAACTTGCAACGTTTAACCAAAGAAATGTTAGATAATCTTGCATTCGCTAAGTAATATTTTTCTTTTTGGTCATTGTATAGAAATTCTATTGAGCTATATATGCGTCGCACACTGGGGCTTTTGAATACTTTTCAACTTTTTACCTGGCAATCCAATTCGGTTTTCAGCATAGGTGTTTTTTTCAGTTTAGGTATTTTTTATAATTTTTGGAATAAATTTAAGAAATAGATTTGTTGGTTTGACAAAGGGGTCTATATTTGCACCCCGCTACGATAAAGCAGCGGGAGTTCTTTAGAATGTTCGGGGTTAAAAACTGGGATATAGGTACAGGGTTTAAGAAATTAAATTTGGTAGTTTTAAAAAGGTTGTTATCTTCGCCGCCCGTTCGTCAGAAAGGGAAGTTCTTCAAAAGGTTTCTAGGTTATTAGATAATGTGTAATTACATTGATAATGAGATAGAAAACTGGTAAAAGGCAAAAATTACTTCTTGCTAAATAAAATAAAATTTATTTGGTTTAAATAGAAAAAAAGCCTTTACATTTGCAACCCGGTAAAACGGTAAAGTGAGTGTAAAAGCTTAAAAGATCTTTGAAAGTTTGGAAGCAACAAAGCATAGTTTTTTGAATAAAGAAGCCATGTAAGATACTAAGCGTAAAAATTAAAATTAGAACTCGACCGTTAATTTTTT
>JAYWCY010000553.1:0-2594 GCA_043780175.1 Chitinophagales bacterium | reverse complement strand
AACGCTAATGGCTTTAAACAAAACAGCAGCCCGTTCTTTATTTTCCATTGCCACACCAGGGTGATGAAATTCTGGTGTTTCATATATCACTTCGTTATTTAAACCAAATAAGTTCTGCATAATGCCAAAGCGTTTTTTGCGTGTTTTACGTCTTTGCCAGTCAAGCGATTTGGTAATGGTGATGCGGTACAACCAAGTAGATAATTTTGCCTCTCCTTTAAAATCTTTAATGGATTGGTGCACCTGAATAAATACTTCTTGAGCGATATCTTCTGCTTCTTGCTGCTGCTGAACAATGCCTAAAGCCACATTATATACCATATGCTGATAAGCTTCCACCAATTGGCTAAAAGCTTGCTGGGCACCTTGCTGCAAGGCAGTTATAAGCATCTGTTCGTTCAAATGAGCATCTCCCTTTTAGTATATGACGAGATAGTTTGGTAAAACCTTCGCGAGTTGTTTAAATGAAAATTGAAGAATACATCACTTGGTTTATTTCTATTTAACGTGGGGATAGTGTAATTATTACGCGTTCATCTAGTTTTGCAGATAAGTGTTCTTGTAAAAGAGTATTTTCATACCCTCATTTATTGACTTTTTATGAAGCATTGCAAGTCTTTACTAGTTATCCTCATAGCCGTTATTTGTTGTATTAAAAGCAATGCACAGGTAGATACCAGTTTTTGGTTTGCAGCACCAGCCGTTACTCCGGGCCATGAAAACAAGCCCATTGTATTTAGAATGGCTACTTACTCGCAACCTGCAACGATTACTATTTCTGAGCCAGCTAATCCAGCATTTTCTCCATATACTACTTTTTTAAGTGCCAATTCTGCCACAACCCTCGATCTTACAAGTCAAATAGATTTAGTAGAAAATAAGCCGGGCAATACCATTAAAAATTTTGGTATAAAAATTACCGCTACGGCCAATATTTCTGCTTATTACGAGGCAGGAATGTTATTTAATCCTGAAATTTTTCCACTAAAGGGTAAAATAGGATTGGGTACTGCTTTTTTAATCCCTGCGCAAACAAGATTTGCTATTGATAAGCCTTTTAATCCTATCGCTCACAAAGGTTTTGCCATTGTAGCTACAGAAGATAATACCGATATTACAGTTATATTAACGCAGCCGGATTCTGCAGGTCATGCTGCCGGTGTACCATTTACAATTACTTTAAATAGTGGGCAATCATACGCTGTAATAGCTGCTAATAATTCTGCTAACGGGAATTTAGGTGGCTCGAAAATAAAATCTTCTAAAGCTGTTGCTGTAACGATTTATGATGATTCGGTAAATCTAGGAACGCATTACGATTTAATTGGCGATCAAATTGTGCCTGAAGTAAATACAGGTAACGAATTTATTATAGTCCGCGGTGCTTTGAGTTATGCGGGTTATCCTAACGAAGATTTTTATTATGTATGGGCAACCGTAGATAATACCCAAATTTCTGTTGATGGTGCTATCGTAGCCACCATTAACCGTGGACAATCTTATGAAGGTGTGTTTGGTAATGCCACTGCTTATATTACTACTACAAATCCGGTGTATGTACTCCAATTTACAGGTATTGGGCAAGAAGTGGCTGAAACATCTTTACCTAATATTAAATGTACAGGGTCGTCTACAGTTTCTTTTGTGCGTTCTACCTCCGAGACATTTTACCTCAATATCTTATGTAAAACGACTGATGTGAATGGCTTTCAATTGAATGGGCAGTCTGGTATTTTGACACCTAGTTTATTTTCCCCAGTGGCTGGTACCAATGGTGTTTGGCAAGCCGCCAGAATTTCAACAGCTAATTTATTTAATTTAAATTCGTTAATTCCAGCAGGTGTTGCCACGCAAGTAACCAATTCATCTGGCTTATTTCACTTAGGGTTTTTAAATGGCGCTTCTAATACTGGCACCAGACTGGGTTATTTTTCTAATTACGGCATTGCAGCACTTGCACCTTTAGTAGTTAATAATAGTTGTGTTAATAGCAATTTGCAATTACAAGCTAATTTAATTGCTAATACAATTTACACATGGTCGGGGCCTAATGGCTTTACCAGCAATGTTTACAACCCAATATTAGCCAATGCTACTGTTGCTAGTTCTGGTACCTATTATGTAACTGCCAATGTACAAGGTTGTGGTAGTTTTACAGATAGTTTGCCTATTACTATTTATCCTACTGCTACCGCAAATTTTGGTGCAAATGATACCATTTGTTATGGTAGTTCCCAAGTATTAAGTATTGCATTGATAGGCAAAGCACCTTGGACTGTTTATTGTAATGATGGTACTAAAAAAGATACCATTAAGCAAATTGCAACATCCCCATACTTATTAACTGTTTCGCCAAAAACGACTACTACCTACGTTATAACCAATGTTACAGATGGCACAGCTTGTGCAAGTGCTAGTAGTAATAAAAATGATTCTGTTACAGTTGTTGTTAATCCGCTACCCACTGCCAATATTAGCGGTGGCGATACTTTGTGTATTGGTAAAAGTAAAATACTTACTATTTCCCTTACTGGCAAAGCACCTTGGTCTATTATATATAACAATGGTACAGATACGTTTGCAGTCAATAATAT
>JAYWCY010000552.1:0-11843 GCA_043780175.1 Chitinophagales bacterium | reverse complement strand
AAAAATGGGACGCGTCGGGCATCACAAAATTCATGTTATACATCGGCCCAATCAGTTCGATATTCGATTATATTACTTTTTTTGTAATGTTTTATTTTTTCAAAGCAAACAATCCTTCCCATCAAGCGCTGTTTCAAAGTGGCTGGTTTATAGAAGGATTATTATCTCAAACGCTAATTGTACATATGATACGTACGCGTAAAATTCCATTTATACAAAGCTGGGCAACCGCACCAGTAGTAGCACTTACTTCTGCTATTATGTTGATTGGTATTGCAATTCCTTTTACACCATTTGCCAGTTCTATTAAATTGCAACCATTACCACTGAGCTATTTTCCATGGCTAATTGGTATCCTTACAAGTTATTGTTTCCTAACACAATTTGTAAAAACATGGTATATCAAAAAGTTCAATCAATGGCTATAAAAATTCAATCAAAGATTTTAATAATTTAATTTATGGGTATGAAACAACTACTACAAACTATTACTATATTACTACTAAGTGTAAGCTGTTTACAAGCTAGCGCACAAGATAATTATGAAATCCAAGTGTATGGGGCACAGACAATGACAAAAGGAAGTACCATGTTTGAGTTGCACAGCAACTATACACTCTCTGGTACAAAAGAAATCAAAAATGGGGTATATCCAACCAATCACATATTTCATGAAACTATCGAGATCACACATGGATTTACAGATAATTTTGAAATCGGGTTTTACTTATTCAACGCGCTAGGCGATAATGGTAGAAGCGCTTACGTAGGTAGCCATATTCGCCCCCGAATTGCAGCACCACAAAAATGGCATCTCCCCGTTGGACTAAGTTTATCCACCGAAGTAGGTTATCAAAAAACCCAATATAGCGAGGATGATTGGACAGTTGAATTAAGACCTATTATTGATAAAACCCTCGGTAAATTTTATCTGGCGTTCAATCCTGCATTCGGTAAGGCGCTACATGGGTTAAACACAAACGATGGGTTTGTGTTTTCACCCAATTTCAAAGCGAGTTATGAAGTGTCTCACCTTTTTTCTCCAGGTATTGAATATTATGGATCATTAGGGCCTGTAAATAATTTCTCACCTACCAATCAGCAGAGTCAACAATTGTTTATAGCACTTGATGTTGATTTTTCGCCTGTTTGGGAGTTGAACCTTGGCTATGGTTTTGGATTGACTGATGCAACCGATAGATCTATCGTAAAAATGATATTGGGTAGAAGAATAAATTGGCATCACTCAAAAAGTTGATATTGAGTAAAGAAACAACTTATTTCTTGAAGGTATGGTTATATTAGGTTGTTTAAAACAACCTTTATATCAAGGACTTATCTGATATATTGAAATTTAATTTAGTGAATATGCAAATTCTGATAATGGTGTTAATAGGTCTTCAAGGGATGCCTCCATCACTATGGAGCAATTAGCAGAATAAATATATCAATATAAACAAATGCAACTCATTCTATTAAATTTTATACATGAAAATATATTTCTTATCAATATTGTTTTTTTTAATTATTACAACTGCAATTAACGCCCAAACGACTGATTCCACTAAACCTAGTCTTTGGACCAATCATTTTCAAGCAACAGTAATATCCCAAAGTCATTCTGGTTTTAAAGCAGCTTATAGCGGCACGAATAGTTTAGCAGATAGTGTAGAAGTTGGCGCTACCAGCATTACTTCAACTTTATTTTTAGGCAGGAAACTTTGGAAGGGGGCATCCGTTTATTTTAATCCAGAAATTTCTGGAGGTCATGGGTTAAGCTATGCTTTAGGTGTTGCAGGGGCACTAAATGGAGAAACATACCGAGTTGGTAATCCAGAGCCTAGGGTTTTCATTGCTAGGGCATATATTCAACAACATATACCTTTAGGTAATACCGATTATATTGATACAGAGGATGATGTAAATCAAATTAAAGACAAAATTCCCGCAAACCGTATTACAATTTCTGCCGGGAAATTTTCGATGAGTGATTTTTATGATGATAATAAATACAACCATGATGCTCGTAGTCAGTTTTTCAACTGGTCGTTAATGGCTAATGGTGCGTGGGATTATCCTGCAAATACAAGAGGCTATACATTTGGGCTTGTGGTTGAGTTGATAAAACCAACCTGGGCTTTACGTTTATCAAGTGTTGCTGTACCACGTGTTGCCAATGCCCCAGAATTAGAATACAGTTTTTCGAAAGCGCATTCCGAAACAATGGAAATTGAAAAAAAGATAATATTACACAAACGACCTGGTGTGATACGTTTTATTATCAATAATGCCAATTCAAAAGCGCCTTCATACACAAGTGGTATTAACGCATTAGCAATCAATGATACACATACTTTAGATGTAATTGCTGGACATGAACAAGGTACTATTTATGTTGGTAAAAAATTTGGATTGTGTTTTAATGCCGAACAGGAATTAACCAATGAAATTGGTTTTTTTATGCGAGCTGGCTGGAACGATGGCAAATATGCCACTTGGGCTTTTACCGAAATAGATCAAACACTAAGCTTGGGTTTATCCGTTAAAGGAAATAAATGGAAGCGGCCAAATGATATTTGTGGCATAGCAACGGTAATTAATGGGATTTCAAAAGACCATCGCAGTTTTTTAAAGGCGGGTGGTTATGGCTTTATTATTGGTGACGGCAATCTTAATTATGGCCATGAAAGAATTATTGAAACGTATTATAATGCAAAACTATCTAAATCCTTTTGGTTAACGGGCGACTACCAATTTGTAGCCAATCCAGCTTATAACAAAGACAGAGGCCCTGTGCATGTATTTGCTATTAGAGGTCACATTGAGTTTTAGATAAATGCTTTGTCATATAAAAATTAGTTCACAATTGCTTTAGATAGTACTGAATTCGAGTTTGAGTTATTTTTTACCGAAAAGGATGATATTCTTATTAAATAGCGCCACTGTTTTTTTAATTTTGGTAGTTGTGCTTTATGGTCTTCAACAATATGATTAAATTCATCATAAAATAATCACAGATACAATCGGGTTTTAGTACCTATCACCGTATTTGTTCAACCATTCTTATTTTAACAATCAAACCTGACAAACATCAGTCATCAACAATCATTTTTCAACTACTTTTGCACCCAGAAAAAGAAGTAGTATGAAGAAAACGCATATCATTATGTTGGTCTTAATAGTAATTGCTATTACGGTGCTAATAAGTTACACTGGCAATTTGACTACTTATGAAACCATCGCTTCGGCAAAACAAAAAGATGGCAAATTTGTGAATTTAATTGCAAAGCTTGATAGAAGCCAACCTCTACAATACGATGCTACGAAAGATGCCAACTATTTAAGTTTTACTGCAATAGATACTTTGGGCAATACAGTAAAAGTGGTGTACCACAACACCAAACCAAACGATATGGAAAAAAGCGATCGTATTGTACTAAAAGGCAAAATGAACGGTGACCATTTTGAGTGTAAAGATATTTTACTAAAATGTCCTAGTAAATACAAAGACGATGTAAGTGCTGCTGGCAAAAGCATTCAAGCTGCAAATGCAATGGACGAAAATGGCTATGTAAGTTCTGATAGTCTTGCAAAGAAATAAGAGGTAAGTAGGCAAAGGGGTGCAAGGTATTGATATTTTGACCTTTCACCAATCATCATTCATCATTCATAATTTTTTAATGGAATATATAGGCGAACATCTATTACCGGGTCAAATAGGTCAGTTTTTTGCAGTTTTATCTTTGGTGGCTTCTTTGGTAGCAACCATTGCCTTTTTTATAGCTAATAAAAAAGATAATCACATCGAAAAGCAAAGCTGGTTAAAGCTGGCAAGATTGGCTTTTATGTTTGAAACCTTATCGGTATTTATCCTTTTCGGTACGCTATATTATATAATTTCTCACCATTTATTCGAATATAAATACGCGTGGCAGCACAGCGATAAAAGCTTACAAGTAGAGTATTTATTAAGCTGCTTTTGGGAAGGGCAAGAGGGTAGTTTTATGTTGTGGAGCTTTTGGCATTGCATACTTGGCTGGATATTAATCTGGAAAGCCAAAGACTGGGAAGCAGGAACAATGACCGTTGTAAGTTTCGCACAATTTTGCCTTGCATCCATGTTAATTGGCTTGTACTTTTTTGAATCTAAACTAGGCAGTAGTCCTTTTAGTTTGTTACGTAACGAAGGTATTTTGGATAATGCACCAATCATGCAAGACACGGTAACTGGTGGCATTAGAGCCGATTATTTAAGCTTAATGAAAGATGGTAGAGGCTTAAATACGTTGCTTCAAAATTATTGGATGGTCATTCATCCACCAGTATTGTTTTTGGGTTTTGCAAGTACTATCATACCATTTGCATTTGCTTTTGCAGGGCTAATGAAAAAGGATGACCATAGCTGGATTAAACAAGCGTTGCCTTGGGCATCTTTTAGTGCAGGTATCTTGGGTTTAGGTATTATGATGGGCGCAGCTTGGGCTTATGAAAGTTTAAGTTTTGGTGGTTATTGGGCTTGGGATCCAGTAGAAAATGCCTCGCTAGTACCTTGGCTTGTAATGATTGCTGGCTTGCATTGTAATCTAATTTATAAATCTACTGCATATAGCTTACGCAGCACGTACTTCTTTTATATCACCTCATTTTTATTAGTTCTCTATTCAACTTTCTTAACCAGAAGTGGTATTTTGGGCGATACATCTGTGCATGCATTTACTGATTTAGGGATGAATGTGCAATTGTATTTATTCTTAAATATTTTTCTTTGGATTGTTCCTTTGATGGCAGCTTATAAAAAGAAATTAAAGCCAGCGATCATTATTGTTGCATTGATTAGCAATGGCTTAGCTTATTATTATCCTATTTTTTCATTAGTATCTGTATTAGCATCTTTTGGGTTTCTAGTTATTATTTTGAACGACAAATCGATACCTACAATTGTAAAAGAAGAAAGTACTTATAGCCGAGAGTTTTGGATGTTTATAGGATCGTTAGTATTCTTTTTATCTGGGATGATGATTATTATAAAAACATCAGTGCCTGTTTTTGATAAAATTTTTGATAAAAAATTCGCCCCGTCAGAAGACCCCGAATTTGCATATAACCAAATACAGGTATTTGTGGCCATAGTGATTGGGTTACTGACCGCTGTAACACAATATTTAAAATATAAAGACACACCCAAAGGTTATTTTACTAAGAAGATAATTATACCCACAGCTCTGGCATTGGTTATTAGTTTGGCAATTAGTTTCTTTGGTAATATTAGTTATGACAAAAAAGGGATTGGCTTTTTAGGCGCCATTCATGTGGCCATATTTGCTGCTGTGTATGCCACTGTTGCCAATGCATCTTATATTGTTATTGGTATAAAAGGCAAGCTAAAATTTGCTGCAGCATCTGTTGCACACGTTGGATTTGGATTGGTGTTGGTAGGTATTTTAATCTCATCTAGTAAAAAAACAGTGCTTAGTTGGAACACCACAGGCGTAGCCACATTTAAGAAAGATAAAAAAGAAGATCCTGCTGAAAATATTACGCTCTTTAAAGGTATTGCGACAGATATGGGTAAATATAATGTTACGTATACCAGTGATACTTTTAATACAAAAGAAAGGAAGCGTTTTTTTGAAGTAAAGTTTCAATCAAAATCTAGTAGCGAGCATTTTTCGTTGTACCCAGATTTGATTAAGAATAATAAAGACATGGAAGGTTTTGCAGCTAACCCTGCAAGTAAACACTATTGGTATAAAGATATTTTTGTGTATATCTCATCGTTTCAAGAAAATAACAAAGCAGATACCACTACTTTTCACAACCAAGATATAGGCATTGGCGATACTATTTTTTATAGTAATGGCTTTTTGGTGTTACATAAAGTGGACAAAAATCCAACAGAATTACAAAGCAAATTTGCACCAGATGAGCAAGCTGTTTTCTTGGATTTAGAAGTAATTTCTAAAGAGGGAAAGCGCTACAAAGCCAATCCTGGTATCGCTTTAAAAGGTTCTAATTTACGCAGTATTCCAGATACCGTTATTTCGCAAAGTATGGTGCTGGCTTTTAATAAAGTGCCAACAGATGGAAAGGGTAAATTTGAAATTGGTATTAAAGAAAGTGCAGGCATTACAGATTTAATTACCCTAAAAGTTTACGAATTTCCGATGATAAATGTGTTGTGGATTGGTATTTTAATTACAGTTCTAGGCTTTGGGATGGCAGTAGTGCAACGGGTAAAAACAAGGTAGTGTTTGTGATTTTTGATTTGTATAATAAGAAGCTACATCCAAGATATATTTCACACAAAGAACGCTAAGAATACTACGAAATAAAGTTATTGAAATTAGTATAAATGCTTAGTGTTCTTTGCTTCCTTTGTTGCTTTGTGTGAAATTCTTTACCTAATAAGGCTGCCTCTTTTGTGTTTAAAACCTATATAAAACACGCATATCGGGAAAGTCAGATTCATCGGCGTGAGCTTTTAAATTAAACCCAACTTGCCAATTTTTATCAACTTTGTAACACAGTCCAATTCGGATAAATCCGTCACTATTATAAGCAGGGTGAGGGGTAATATAATAACCTAAACTCTGGCTAAAAATAATACGATTTAGCAAAAATTCATGACCAATAAATAAGCCCGCTAACAAGGCAGATTTATTATTGGCAAAAGTAGTATTAGCATCAGCCGTAATGCTGTTGTAATAGGCTTCGGCACCAAATAGTAACGCATTGGTACGGCCAATTTGTTTAGAAATTTGAGCCGTAATACCCAACACATAATTCCGTTTGCGTTGCCATTTTGTATAATATTCTTGTGATGGTGTATAAAATAAACCAAAATCAAACCAAGGCGGTTGGTGTTGCCAATAACGGTTTCTTACCCGATGGTAAGTTGGTAAATAATTATCATCAGGATTATATAAAACAGATAGGGCAGATGTCGTCCAATTAATGCCCTTATTTGGCTGCGATAAATTACCATTAGATGAATGGTTAAAATTGGTAGCAAACTCAACTGCAATATGTTTCGAAACTCTATAACCAAGCCCAGAACTAATATGCAAATACGGCGTTAAGTGTTGACTATAATTTTGATTGTCTACATGTGTTGCTGCATTATATGGACTGCTTAAATAAGCTGCACCAATACTTCCCCTAATATTAAACTGTAAGCGGTTACTTATTTTATAAACGGGCTGCAAAAAATAATCTAGCACAACACCATTACCCAAAATTGGCGTATCAAAATCCCAATACGAAAGCCGCCAACCGTAACGGGCATAAGCCGAACTTTTATTAAAATCCACTTGGCTTATTTGCTGTTTGCTAAACTCAACCGATATACCAAAAGGTTGTGCACCAGTAATATTTTTAACAGCATCAGTATGTATTACAACATTGCCCTTATCTACCTTAAAGCCAATTATTTTTTGGTGATTATTTAAAGGCAAAGCTGTATCAAGTTGTGCCAATAAGCTACTGCTGTACAGCATGGCACAAATAATACGAGAGCTATATTTCATCTAATTGTTTAGTCAATAAACGAGGTAAGCTGTAGAAGAGATTGATGGGGCAATGTGAAAATAATTTGTTGTTAATAAAGAATGCAACAACGCGATTAAATAAAAACACTACAAAGAATATGCAATTCTTTGTAGTGTTAAACCTTTTATGTGTTTTGACCTTAGTAGAAAAATTGTTCTATAGACACTTTTCCATCTGTTGCATTATATACAAAGTAATCGCTAAAAATTATCCCTCAGTATTTCATAAAAACGATACACATCAGAAAAGCTGCAATACATAGGCGCTGGTGCAACACGAATGACACCGGGTTCTCTATAATCCACGATAATGCCGCTGTCAATCATTTTTTGGTGAATAGCTTTACCTTCTTTCAAGAAATATAAACTAAGCTGCGCGCCACGTTCTTCAGCATTTTTAGGCGTAATAATTTCAAACTGAATGTTGGGTAATTGATGTAATAGAAATTCTAAATATGCTGTTAATTGAATACTCTTGGCTCGTAATTTTTCTATCGTTGCAGCTTCAAATAATTCTAAAGAAGCTTTTAATGATACTGTATTTAAAACCTGTGCCGTACTGATGTTCCAGCCACTTGCATTAGCTTTTGGGATAAATCCTTTTTCCATTTTAAAACGAGTCGCTTCATTATTACCCCACCAACCAGCCAATCTTGGTGTTTCAGGGTTAGAAGCAAATGTTTCATGGACATACAAACCACCAATAGCACCTGGGCCGCCATTCAAATATTTATAATTGCACCAGCAAGCAAAATCCACCTGCCAATCATGCAATTTCATGGGTACATTGCCTGCAACATGGGCTAAATCAAAGCCTGCAATAGCACCAACTTCATGCGCTACTTTGGTAATAGCTTGCATATTAAACAACTGACCAGTATAGTAATTAATACCGCCAAACATTACCATCGCTAGGCTTTCACCATGGGTACGAATAGCTGCTAAAATGTCTTCCGTTCGTAATGATTTTTCACCTTCTCTGGGACTAATTTCAATAATAGTTTCGTCAGGATGTAAGCCAAAATGCTTTACTAAAGTTTCAACTGCGTATTGATCTGATGGAAAAGCACCTGCTTCCATCATTATTTTAAAGCGTTGCTTTGTAGGTTTGTAAAACGATAACATGAGTAAGTGCAAATTGACCGTAAGGGTATTCATTACCGTTACTTCATCCTCTTTGGCTCCTACAATTTTTGCCAATGTTGGTTTCAAATATTCTTGATAGGTTAACCAGGGATTCTTTGCTTTTGCGAAGCCACTAATCGCTAAGTTTTTCCAATCGGTTAGTTCTTGCAATACAGCAGCTTCAACGTTTTTAGGCTGTAAACCCAATGAGTTACCACAGAAATAAATAACATCTTTATCGTTGTATTTGGGGAAATGAAATTGTTGTTTAAAAGCTGCTAATTCGTCTTGCATGTCTAGCTGTTCTGCTGTAGCGAAAGTGGTGTCAAATGCAATAGTCATTTTCTAAAATTTAATGGCATGAATATCAACTTCTGCAACCAGAAATACACTGCCGCATACCAATATCAAATCATTCTTATCAGCTTTAGTAACAGCTGCTTGCAATGCATTGTTCACTGTTGTGTAATGCTGACCATTTAAGCCAAAACCTAAAGCAGTTTGTTGCAATAGATTTTCTTCTATAGCTCGTGGTATTGGCGCTTTACTGAAATAATAGGAGGCATTTTTTGGTAATAATTGGAACACTTTGGTAATGTCTTTATCCTTCACCATACCTATTATTATATGCAAATGATTGTAGGTAGATAATTCTAATTGTTCTGTCAATTGTTTAATACCATCTTCATTGTGGGCCACATCTAGTACAATACTTGGATGCTCATGTATCAGTTGCCATCTACCATAAAAACCTGTCAATTTTTTTACATGATACAATGCTTTTTTAACAGCAGTTTCTTCAATATGCCAACCTTGCAAACGTAGTTGGTGTATGGCTTCTAAAACTGTCAATAAGTTTTTTGTTTGGTAAATACCAGGCAAATCCAAGATATAATCTTGCCTATTATCATTGCCATGTTCTGCTATTGAGACATTTAGTTGGTGATATTCATTTTTAAAATCAGCTACGTATTTTTTTTCTTGTGCAAATACGATAGGCGCATTTTCTTTTTTTGCTTTGTCAAGAAATATAGGTTTGGTTTCTGGTAAATATTCGCCAATTACAATAGGGATACTCGGTTTAATAATACCAGCTTTTTCCCCTGCAATTAACGCTAAAGTATCACCCAGCATATTCATATGATCGTAACCAATGTTGGTGATGACAGCTAATTCTGGAGTGATAATATTCGTACTATCCAATCTACCGCCTAAGCCAACTTCAATAATCGCAATATCTACTTTTTGCATTGCAAAATAATCAAAAGCCATTGCTACTGTAATCTCAAAAAATGAAGGTTCAATCTCATCAATTAAAGGTATAATACGTTTTGTAAAATCCACCACAAATGCTTCCTCGCACATTTGTCCATTTACCTTAATACGTTCTCTGAAATCGTGTAAATGTGGAGAGGTGTACAAACCAGTTTTATAACCAGCAGTTTGTAAAATAGCTGCCAACATATGGCTAGTACTACCTTTGCCATTTGTACCTGCAACATGTATGGTTTTGAATTGTTTATGAGGGTTACCTAATGCTTCGCATAAGGCGATGGTATTGGTTAAGTCTTTTTTAAATGCTGCCGCACCTATACGGCTAAACATGGGTAATTTATTGAAAAGATAATCGATTGTTTCTTGATAAGTCATTGTAGTGAAAGGTCAAAAGTGAAAAGTCGATGGTCGATGGTCGATGGTCGATGGTCGATGGTCGATGGTCGATGGTCGATAATTTTTTGGTTACGCAATATAAATAGATATGCGCACATTATGTTTTATTGAAACTTGAAACTTGAAACTTGAAACTTGAAACTTGAAACTTGAAACTTGAAACTTGAAACTTGAAGCTATCCCTTCAACTTGAAATTGAAAACAATGGTACCAGTTTGTTCATCATCTGAGCCGCCATTTAGTTTTAGTTCTTTAGCCTTGCGTAACGCAATACTGCGAATGTTACTATTGGTTGTTGTAGTGCCACGAGGGTTAACCGTTGCAGAGGTTACATCACCACTTTTATCAACCACAATATCTACAGCCACTTTTGCTGGCTCATTAAAATCATCTTCAAAGCTTGGCAATTTGGCAAAATGTCGCCCAGCAAGTCCACTTCTAATAGACACACCACTATTCCCAGTACCGCCATTGCCGGTATAACTATCGCTGTTAGGATTGCCATTTGGCTTGCCTTGGTCACCAGTGCCGCCTGCTATCCCTTGATTTTTTATACCATTGTAAGTATCGCCATTATTGCCGCCAGTACCGTTGCCACCCGCATATTTTCCCATTTGTGCCCTTGGTTTTGGTGCAGGGGGTGTGGGTATCACTTCTGCCTTGGGTTTCTTGGCTTCTACTGGTGGATTATTATTGGGCTTAGCTTTTACAACAGTTTTAGTAGGCTTATTAATCGTTGCTGCTGGATCTGTTTCATTTTCGTCGGTAGCAATGTTTTGTGGTTGCTGGGCGGCTGGTTTTGAAGCTTTTGGCGGTGTATTAGCAACGCGTTCTTCAATTTTAGATGGATTACCAGGTGTTTGTGGTGCAATAGTACCCAAACCCGTTTCGCTATTACCTAAATTTACTTCAATACCTTCTTCTACAACTGGTGGTGGAAGATTTGGTAATGACCATTGTACAAAAAAGAAAATTATGAACAATAAACTACATATCAGCAGTGTGATGCCAGAAGCTTTCAGGTTCTTATTTCTTTCAAAATCTACTTGCATGTTGGCAAAATTGTTCATACAAACTTACACTTCTGTTACTTGATAATTTGGAATGTTGAAAATTACGTAGCTAAACAATAGGTTGTAAACGAATTTGTGTAAAATATGGTTAAAATATAAGTGAGATAGTCATAATCTATATATGATTGAGTGCGTTTAGGTACTTGTTAAACACACAAATTGGCTAAAATACGCTCATCTTTGTCATCTTTAATTTTCTTACTTATGGCAATATTGATATTAGTTACAGGCGGTACTTTCGACAAAGAATATAATGAATTAACGGGTGAGTTATTTTTTAAGGATACCCATTTACATGAAATGCTAAAACTGGGTAGAAACCTTGCACCAGTTAGTTCACATACCTTAATGATGGCCGACAGTTTGCAATTAACCGAAGCTGATAGGCAACTAATTGTGGATTATTGCAAGGCTGCTAAAGAAACAG
>JAYWCY010000551.1:0-3092 GCA_043780175.1 Chitinophagales bacterium | reverse complement strand
TACAGCATTAATAAATAGAATATTTTTTTTCTCATCTAAACCAATAATCCCATCTTTCATTTGGTTAATAATGGTTTCAATACGACTTTTTTCAAACTTAATTTTTGCCAAATTACTATGTTCATATTCATCTAGTTTTTCAGCCATGGTATTAAACGCATTTGCCAGATCACCAAATTCATCGTCTTGTTTTAAGTGAATACGCGTACTATAATTTTTATTCACAATTGCAGTAATTCCCTCTGCCAATGCTTTTACTGGTGTTGAAATGACATCTGGGAAGTTAACCGTTAATGTAAAAGCGATGATTGTTAAAATAGAAAAGATGATTGTTAACCAAAATACAGCTGTACTTGCAGTGCTTTGCGCCGTCTCGTTTTTACGTAAAATTGCATTTTGGTTAATAGTATTAATGCGTTGAATAACTTGCCTTATTTCTCTGTAGTTGCTGCTATCATTCGGTTGTAGCTTAAGTTCATTAAAATTTTTGCGTAGCGATTTGGTGGCATCTTCTTCACCATATTCAGTAATATTTTTTTCCTGCAATAAGAGGTTCTTCTCAAAATCAGTATAACCAAGCGGATTACTTGGCAGCTCGTCTAAAGCTTTCAGCATATTGTTATTGTATACCAATGTTTCGTAATTATTGGTTAGTATTTTATTAGCATCACTACTAAGTTTATTGATAGATACAATGCCTAAAATACCAAAGACTAATATTACGATGAACAGAAATCCGATGCCTATAGTTAATTTAGTTTTTAGTTTCATGTATGTAATTTATTGCCTATTTTAATCATGCGTAATTTGCTATAAAATTATTATCGCTTGAAAAATGCGTTGTATCATTATGTTTATCGCTTGTTTATTATGATAAAATTACAATGTCAATATCTGATGCAGATAGTTTATTTAATAGCTGATTAAACACTGCCGTACTTAAAATAATTTTAAACAAATTTAGATGCGGCTTCCCAATACAAATAGTCGTAATTTCTTTTTGAGTAGTCGCTTCAAAAATGCCTTTTGCAATATTCTTATTTTTAATCTTAATAATTTCTGCACCTAATTCTGCTGCCATTTTAAAGTTGTTTATCAAATGCCTTTGTGCTGCTAAGCCAATATTATCACCATCTTCTTTTGGTGTTTGTACATATAGTAAATACCATTTGCTGTTGTAATATGATGCCAATCTTGCAGTTTTTCTAATTACTTTTTTTGCAATCTCGTGGTTGCTGCTAATGCAAGCTAAAAACCGTTCAGTTTTTAGGTGAATATTGCGTGGTAATTCGTTTTCAATCTTGCGTTCTACTTGGCTAGCTACTTCTTTTAAGGCCAATTCTCGCAATTGCAATATTCGTTCTGCTTGAAAGAAATTTTTTAAGGAAATTTCAATCTTATCAGGGGTATATATTTTGCCTTCCTTCAGTCTTGTGATCAGTTCATCGGCCGTTAAATCAATATTAACTACTTCATCAGCCTGTTGTAGCACCATGTCTGGTATGCGCTCTGCAACATCCACACCAGTTATGGCTTTTACTTCACCGTGCAAGCTTTCTATATGCTGAATATTCACAGCACTTATTACATTGATACCTGCATCAAGTATTTCCATTACATCTTGCCAGCGCTTTTGGTTTTTACTGCCTTCAATGTTGGTATGTGCCAATTCGTCTACCACTACAATTTCAGGATGTAGATTGATCACAGCTTGTACATCCAACTCTTCCAATGCTTTGCCTTTATAAAATAATTCTCGCCTTGGTATTACTGGTAAACCATCTAACAAGGCATGCGTTTCTATTCTATTGTGTGTTTCTATATAGCCAATTTTTATGTCTACACCATTTCGCAATAAAGTTTGAGCTTCTTGCAACATACGGTAGGTTTTCCCCACACCAGCACTCATGCCAATATAAATTTTAAATTTACCACGCCTGCTTTTACGTATCAAATTCAAAAAGTGTTCAGCGTTTTTTTCTTGCTCAGGCATAGTATGTTCTTTTATGTTACGGGCACTGGTAGTACTATGTTACTTCGTTGCGTCGCACACTGGTACGCCTTGTCTTAAAGCAGCAAATTGGCGTTATATCCAATCACTACTTTTAATAATTAAGCCTATCTAGCTCAATGTTTAAAGCTAGCACATTAATTTTTTCTGTACCAAACAATCCTGCTAATGGTTTTTCAACGTTTTTTTCTACCAGTGCCTTTATTTTTTCTGGCGTTGTCTTACGCTCTTTAGCAATTCTATTCACCTGCACCAAAGCACCTTTTACGCTAATGTTTGGGTCTAAACCACTACCAGATGCAGTAACTAAATCTGATGGAATATCAGCTTTAGCAACCGTAGGATTGTGTACTAAAAAGGTATCAATTCTATTTTGTACATCTTTCAAATAATCTGGGTTACTAGGGCCTTTATTACTGCCAGAACTACCAGCAGCATTATAACCCGCTGCAGATGGACGACCATTAAAATATTTATCTTGTGTGAAGCTTTGCCCTTCTAACGCGTAGCCTTTTACGTTGCCATTTACAATGACAGTTTGGCCCTCGCCTTTGTTAGGTGCTACTTGGGCAATACCAAGAATGACCAAAGAATACAAGCCGCAAAACACTACAATACAAATGAATGTTAATTTTAATGCGGGAAGAATATGTTGTTTCATGTTAAGTATGATTTTGAATGATTAAAAAGATTGAATGATTTGGTCTCGATGAAGGAATAAGTGATTAGTTGATTAAGAAAGAAGAATCATTCTCATCATTACAATCATTTAAATCCTAGTCTAAAACCAAATACTCACTAATAAATCTAATAATTTGATACCTGCAAATGGTACAAGTACACCACCTAAACCATATATCAATAAGTTTCTTCTTAGCAAAGCACTAGCACCAATTGGTTTATAGGCGACACCTTTTAATGCTAAGGGTATTAAAGCTGGAATGATAAGTGCATTGAAAATTACAGCCGATAAAATAGCACTTTGAGGACTGTGTAAGCGCATCACATTTAATGCTTGTAAACTTGGTAACGATGCAATAAATAAGGCTGGTACAATTGCAAAATATTTTGCCACATCGTT
>JAYWCY010000550.1:0-4908 GCA_043780175.1 Chitinophagales bacterium | reverse complement strand
GGAGTTTGTTATTAACGGGGTGTTGATAAAATTTATCGTTGTAAAAGATAGTTATCTAAAAGAAATGACAAGTTAAATGCAGTATTAATTTCTCAATCGCATTCACCATAAATTACACATAATAAATATTAACCTTGTATTACAAAGTTTTAATTTTTATGCTCGTAAAACTTACTGCATTGCCGTGGTCTTGTAATAAAATATGACCTTGTTTAGCTTCGCCAAAGTTTGGCCATACATTAAATTTGCTAATGGCAACCAGTTTTCTAAAATCATCTGATCCACGTACATAAGATAGCACTTTAATGCCGTTTAGGTAATGCTCTACATGATTATCTGGATATACTACTACCCTACCAGTATTCCATTCGCCTATTTTGTGTAGAAAACGCTTTTGCTTATTGGCAGGTATTAAATCGTACAAAGAAGCGAGTGTACGGTTACCATTTCTACCCAATTTAGCGTCTGGATGCAATGTATCGTCTAGCACTTGGTACTCTAAGCCAATGGCAGAGCCGGTAGTTTTTTCACCAAGGGTTACAAAATATTTTACACCACTATTAGCCCCAGGTGTAAGTTTAAAATTAAAAGATAAATCGAAAGTTGAAAACTGTTTCTCTGTAACAATGTCACCACCATTTTTTGCTTCCTTACCCTCTGATGACAACACGTTTAAACAGCCATCTCTAATTGTCCATCCTTTTGCTGGGAAAGCTTCGTTTTTGGCACTTTTCCAACCTTTGCTGCTAGTACCGTCAAACAATAGCTGCCAGCCTTCTTTTTTCTCGTAAGTGGTTAAGGTATTTGGTAATAAATTTACTACATATACACCTTTATTAAAATTAGAAGGTTTTAAATTTTCGGTTTGTATTACAATATTTTTAAAAAATACACGCTTATTCGCGTGTGCTGCATTGTTAATAGCATGTACTTGCAAGCCAATAAAACCCATTTCATCTAGCGTATCTACCACATAAGATGTGGCAATAGTATTAATCCATGTTTTAGTCTCGTTACCAATACACTCAATACGAATATGGTTAAACGCACCATTTTTAAAAGCAGATTTCGCATTTGTATTTAAATCCATTGGGTAAAGCCATTCACGTCTGGCCTCGTCATACACACCGCCAGACCAAGCTCTTGCAGACGGATCAATTTCTATTTGCCTGCCATAAACCCTACCTTTTACTGCATCAAAGTGGCTACGTGTTTGCACACCAGAATTATTACTTGTGTCTTCAATCATCACATCTAGTTCTATTATACAATCACCATATTCTTTCTCTGTGGTTAAAAAAGTATTGCCACTACCCATTACCGTAGTACCCACTATCATACCGTTATCAACAGCGTAACTTGCAGTACCGCCAAGTTTTTTCCAGCCAGATAAATCTTTACCATTAAATAATGGCTGTTTGCCCTTTTGTGCAAATAATAACTGTGATGTAAGTGTAATAATAACAACGATAAACATCAGCACAAGCTGAATATTGAAGATAATTTTTTTCATGGCAACTAGTATTTAAGCGTGCCAAATATAACCGTAACCAATTGTATTTTGTACTTTGCCACAGTCTTATTTTTCAAAACATATATGCACCATTTATTACAGCAATTAATAACCCTGTTACAGCAAGAAGCCAGCTTTGTAGCCAGGGACGGCAAATTGCTAAAAAACCGTGTTGCTAAAGCAGCTCTAGAGTTGCAACCCCAGCTGCTTGCATTATTATTATCTGATACTGTTATTAAGCAATACTTTTTTCAGCAGGTAGCTGATGTGCAGGTATTTGATAAAATTAAGTTTCAGCAATATATTAATAGTAAGGTTTTTTTAGCGGACAATCATATTGGGTTAACCAACAGCTTAAATGAGCAATTACACCCAAAAGCGTTTACCGGTTTTAAAAAATATGTTAACAGTGGTTGTTATATACCTGAGGTGATTACGAATAAAGACAATTTTATTATTCGTGGTAATAATATAGCAGTTTTACAATGCTTACATCAAGTATACATCAATCGCATTAAACTTATTTATATTGATCCACCATATAACACTGGCTCGGATATTTTTGCATATAACGATACTTTTAATAATAATACGTGGCTTACTTTTATGAAAAATCGCCTTGCTATTGCTTGGCAATTATTAGCCACAGATGGTAGTATATTCATTCAAGTAGATGACACAGAATTTGCCTATTTAAAAGTGCTATGTGACGAGGTGTTTGGTAGAGCACAATTTAAAGAACATATTGTACTTAAATCAAGTACCGAAAGTGGTGTAAATGCCATTAACGTAAAGCGTGGCGAACGTTTGTTTAAAGTGAAAGAGCACATTTTGTTTTATGCCAAATCTGCCTCGTTTAGATTTAAACCTTTTTACTGCAAAACAGACTTTAATACCAATTATAAATACGAAGTACTACCAACTGCAAAAGGCTATTCTATACGAAACATTAGTAAAAGCATAACCGAACAATATTTGCAAGGTAGAAATAAGAAAAGCCTTACCGATATTGAGTTGTATAGTATAAAGCATGCCATTGCAAACTATGCCTTACAGCATCCCAAAAATATCTATTCACTTGAAAAGAATATAAAAAAAGCAGGTGAAAAATTTAAAGCTTTTGCAGCAAATAATATAATCAAGGGTATTGTTGAGCCATTTGTAAACACCGCTAAACAAACCATGCTAGTATATAATGGTGGTATGCTGATACCATTACAAGAACGTATCGTAACAGAAAATGGTAAGAACTATTTTGGTGTATTGTCATCTGATTTATGGGTTGATATTGGTACTACCGCAGCAAGTGAAGGTGGCGTTAGTTTTAAAAATGGCAAAAAGCCCGAAAAGCTATTGAAACGCATTATAGAAATGGCTACCAATGAAGGCGATATTGTATTAGATTATTATCTAGGTAGCGGCACTACGGCTGCGGTAGCACATAAGCTTAAAAGACGCTATATAGGCATAGAGCAACTAGATTATGGCGATAATGATAGTACTGTGAGATTACAAAATGTAATTAAAGGTGAGGCTACTGGCATCAGTAAAACCATTAACTGGCAAGGTGGTGGCAGCTTTATTTATTGCGAATTGTACCAATGCAATAAATTATGGGCAGATCAAATTGCAAGAGTGACTACCCAAAAAAGAACAAAGGCATTGATACAGCAAATTATAGAAAATAAATCTATAGAATTGAATGCAAACCAACTAGCACAAGCACAGCAACAACAGCCATTTTTGATGTTAGATATGGAAGCTCAAAAAAAAATATTATTACAATTGTTAGAATTAGATGATACCTATTTACCGTATCAAGATGCAACTAATGCTAAGTATCCATTATCGCAGCAAGAAATTGCGCTGAACCAGCAATTTTTCAACACACAATCTTTATCGCTGTAAACAAAAACTGCTAATCTTTCAGCAGTAGAAAAATTAGCAGTTTATAGAGCGGTATTAGAACAAGTTGGGAACGTTATTTACTAGCAGCCAGTTTTTATAGGTTGCAAGAAATTATATAACAAGCTATTTGTTTTCTGGTTTAAAGTATCACTGGTGTTAACTTTCAATTCAATTTCTAGCACACCATTTTTACCCTTTTCGCCATATTTATCTGTCGCATGTTTATCTTTTAAAACTGTTATGCTTTTGATCCGATCTGGATTAATATCATCAAAATTATCATTCGCTTCTTTACCATCTACAATTACCAAAAATGATGTAATTGTTTTAGCCATTACCACACCATCCTTCGCTTCTTTACCATATTTTTTCTCATTTACATGCGTTTTTATTAAAGATAAATCCATTTTAATAAATGGCTGTTTACAAAGTTTTTCAAGTTCAGTTTTAGAGATTTGCTTTTTACCATAAATAATAAAAGCATTGTCAGCTACATCATTAATTGTAATTTTTTGTATCCTTACTGTATCACCTGGCATAGGATATTCACTACTATGCATTTTTCTTGTCGGTGTAAATTTTCCTGTAATAAAAGTCAGTTCTTTATTATTGTTCTTACTAGGCACAGTATCAATAACCACAGCACTTACACCCTTTTCTTTAGTAGCCAAATACGTTTCAATTCCTTTTAAAATATTGGTAGCAATTTCTTGTTGATTGCTTTCTTTTTTCAATGCTTTTAAGTCGTCTGCATTACTCATATAGCCGCATTCAATCAATGTAGCAGGGCAATTTGTAGCTTGCAATACCCATACACCAATTTTCTTTTGCACCACTTGCCCTACTGCAAAACTATGATTGGTAAATACCGAATTTATGCTATAAGCTAATAATTTGCAATCTTCTATATCAACTCTTTCTTTGGTTGGTAAAACCACTTCATAGCCTCTTGTAGGATTACTTTTATAACTACCGTTTACTTTAATTGGATCAGCACTATTACAATGCAGACTCACAAATAAATCTGCACCAATTTTATTTGCATTGATAACTCTCTCTTGTGGTGTCATCAACACATCATTATCTCTAGTCAACACAATATTAATGTTGGCATTTGCATTTTGTGCTTTTACCAGTTTTGCTATACTTAATGCAATATCTTTTTCGTAGCTTTTACCATCAATACCTGATGCACCTGCATCTGTACCTCCGTGACCCGCATCAATCACTACTGTGTAGGTTTTAATTAACTTAATATTGGCAGCACTTACAGGTAAGCAATCTTTAGTATTTGCAACGCTTGTGATACAACCTACTACATTTTCTAAAACATTGGCTACTGATAAGGTTACTGGTTTATCTTCTTTTTTTCTAAAGGCAAATAGTAGTGTTACAAATACAATTAAAGGTAATACCACCAGCCTTCTTGCATAAGAAAATCTTGGATGTTTGTTGTTAGTAAGCATTGCAATTCTTCTTTTTATTGG
>JAYWCY010000549.1:0-14374 GCA_043780175.1 Chitinophagales bacterium | reverse complement strand
TACCTATATTAATAAGGGCTTTGCAATACCAGCAGATTCAAAATATTTACACATCACTACCAATAATACAGTAGAAGGTACACAATGGCACAATATTCCTGAAACGACTGTACCAATTGTAGCTGATATGAGTAGCGATATTTTTAGCCGCCCAATGGATTTTAAAAAGTTCGCACTAATATATGCCGGAGCACAAAAAAACATGGGCGCAGCAGGTGTTAATCTTGTAGTAATTAAAAAAGATATATTGGGTAAAATTAAACGTCCAATTCCTAACATTATGGATTATGCTAAGCATATTGCAGCTGATTCGTTGATGAATACACCACCAGTATTTGCAGTATATGTAGCCATGTTAACGCTTCGTTGGATTAAAGCAGAAGGCGGCTTATTAGAAATGGAACGAAGAAGCTTAGAGAAATCTAACTTACTGTACAACACGCTAGATAGCTTATCAATATTTACACCAACAGTGGCCAAAGAAGATAGAAGCCATATGAACGCCGTATTTGTATTAACCAATCCAGATCACGAAGCACCATTTTTAGAGCTTTGCAAACAAAGCGGTATGGTAGGCGTTAAAGGGTATAGAACTGTTGGCGGTGTAAGAGTAAGTATGTACAATGCCTTGGCCTTAGAAAGTGTACAAATTTTCTGCGACTTGATGAAAGCGTTTGCTGCTAGTGTTGCCTAAGGCATCACATCAATTAAATTTATTTACAAGCATTAATATCAATAAAAATAATGGCACAAATTAGACCCTTTAAGGCGTTGCGTCCTCAACCACAATTTGCAAAACAAGTTGCAAGCCGCCCTTACGATGTATTAAATAGTGCAGAAGCCAAAGTAGAAGTACAAGGCAATCCTTATAGTTTTTTAAACATCACTAAAAGTGAAATTAGCTTACCAGATGGTATTGATACACACAGCCAAGAAGTGTACCAAAAAGCAAAAGAAAATCTAACAGCTTTTATACAACGTGACACTTTGTTTAGAGAAACGAGAGCGTGCTATTATATTTACCAACTAATAATGAATGGGCGTAGCCAAACAGGTTTGGTATGTGTCAGTAGTGTAGATGATTATGAAAAAGATAGTATTAAAAAACACGAATTTACCAGACCAGAAAAAGAACAAGACCGTATTAACCACATTAAAACCACCGGTGCGCAAACTGGTAATGTGTTTTTAGCTTATAGAAACAATGCAGACGTAGATGCATTAATAGCTAATTGGAAAGCTACCAAAAGCCCTCAGTACGATTTTGTGGCTGATGATGCGATTCAACACACAATTTGGATAGTTAGCGAGAGCGAAGTTTGTAAAACCATTACAGACATATTTGCAGCACAAGTACCTTGTACTTATATTGCCGATGGCCACCACCGAGCCGCTTCTGCTGCAAAAGTGCGCAAAGCTTTGGGCGAGGCAGCCACACCAGAAAGTGATTATTTCTTAACGACATTATTCCCTTCCAATCAGTTGTATATCATGGATTACAACCGCATGGCTAAAGATTTAAATGGTTTATCTATCGCTGAATTTATTGCTGCGGTTGAACAAGATTTTACGGTAACTAAATTGGCCAAAGATGCCTTTAAACCAGCCGCATTGCATGAGTTTGGTATGTACCTAGACGGTAATTGGTACAAATTAGTATCGAAAACAGGCACTTATACCACAGATCCAATTGGCATTTTAGATGTTACCATTTTGCAAGATAATTTATTGAGCAAAATATTAAATATTAACGATCCTCGTACCGATACACGTATTGATTTTGTTGGCGGTATTCGTGGCTTGCAAGAGCTTGAAAGACGCGTAGACAATGGCGATATGGCTGTAGCGTTTAGCTTATATGCTGTAACTATTGAGCAATTGTTTGATATTGCAGATAGTGGCAATGTAATGCCGCCAAAAAGCACTTGGTTTGAACCTAAATTAAGAGATGGTTTATTAACGCATCTTATTTATTAATTTGGCAGCAACTTTTAAAGAATACATATGAAGTATATTGCTATTATCGCCTTGGTAATTGGTAGTTTTTCTACTGCGCTGGCACAACAGCCCACTGTAAAAGATTTGTACCAAACTGCTAAAAATTTTATGCAACAAGGCGATTACGATAATGCTACTTTGGTGTTTAATAATGTGCTGAAGCAAGAGCCAGACAATGTAGACATACTAAAAGATTATGCCTATTTAAATTGCCTAAAAAGAGACTATCCAAAAGCTATTGCGATTGGTAAATATCTTACAGAAAAGGCGGATGCAGATGTACAAGCATTTCAAATATTAGGTATTGGTTACAAAGGCAATAAAGACTATGCCAGCTGCGCTAAATTATACCAAACTGCGTTGACAAAATTTCCAAACAGTGGGGTTTTATATAATGAATATGGTGAATTATTGGCGCTTGATGGCAACTTACCAATAGCTATTCAAGCTTGGGAAACAGGCATAATCAAAGACCCAAACTATGCCAATAACTATTATAACGCAGTAATGTATTTTGGAAAATTTGATAAGAACCTTTTATGGCAATTATTATATGGCGAAATATTTATAAATCTAGAAAGCTTTACACAACGCACCGCAGAAATTAAAAGCTTATTGCTTGATGGCTATAAAAAACTGTATACAGAATATGATATTGAAGCATTAAGTACAGATACCAAATTAACTGTTTTTGAAAGAGCTATTTACGCGAATTTGACCAAAACCAAAGTGATTACTAGTACTGGTATTACACCAGAAAATATTACAGCTATTCGGTCACGATTTATACTAGACTGGTTTTACAATAAAGCCGATGATAAACAACCGTATCAACTATTTCAGCACCACCAATATTTAATGCGAGAAGGCATGTTTGAAGCTTATAACCAATGGCTATTTGGTGCAGCAGCTAGCCCAGCAGCTTACCAAATATGGTTAAATACCCACGATAAAGAAGCTGCAGCGTTTAAGCAATATCAACAGAATAAGGTGTTTAAACTAACTAAATAGCCTTGTTTACCGTCAAAGTTTATTAATGAAAACAATTATACTTACAAGGGGAAATGAGAAACTAAATCAAAAATTTCCGTACGATATTTATACTTCTGGTAGTAAAAAAATAGGTCAAATACGAAATAATGAAACTTTGGAATTGGAAGTAAGTGAAGACATTCGCTTTTTACAAATAAAACTACTTTGGTGTGGCAGCAAGCGCATAATAACTAATAGTCATCAAAATGAGTTTTATTTTACCATAAAGACTAACCATTTTTTAAACAAATACATGCCCTTTTCTGGTGCTTCATTGCCCATTATTGGTATTGGATGTAACTATATTTTTACCAATAAATACATAATTATTTGCTTAATTACTACTTATATATTAGGTATTGTCAGCACCTTAACGATATTTAAAAATAGATGGATTTATTGCGAACCTAATGTCGATTAGTTTGCTTTATCATTATTTAATCAAAACTTTATCTTCGCAATCCTTTTTAAGGTGGGCAAAGCCCAATAAAGTACTAAACCGATGTAGTGTGCGACGCAACGAAGTTGAAAAGTATGACTGCTGCTGGTTACCAAAATAAAAAACAATGTTTAACAACAGAACAAAAATTAAAGCACTACTTGCTAGTGAGCAAACAGGTCACGAAGTGATTGTAATGGGTTGGGTGAGAACGTTTAGAAACAACCAGTTTATAGCCTTGAACGATGGTAGTACTAATAATAATTTACAAGTAGTTGTAACGCTAGGCTTGGTAGATGATGATACACTGAGACGCTTAACTACTGGGGCTTCTATAAAAGTAGTAGGTACAGTGGTAGCAAGTTTGGGTAAAGGGCAAACCGTAGAAGTAAAAGCGAAAACTTTAGAAATATTAGGTGATAGTGATGCTGAAAAATATCCTTTACAACCTAAAAAACATAGCCTAGAATTTTTACGTGAAAAAGCACATTTACGTTTTAGAACCAACACATTTGGAGCTATCTTTCGTGTGCGTCATGCACTGGCATTTGCAACACACCAGTTTTTTAACAACCGTGGTTTTGTATACTTACACACACCTATAATTACCGCCAGCGATGCTGAAGGTGCCGGTGAAATGTTTAGAGTAACTACATTGCCCATAGATGGTACTGCACCAAAAAATGAAGATGGCGCAATAGATTTTAAAGAAGATTTCTTTGGCAAAAGTACCAATCTTACAGTAAGCGGTCAGCTTGAAGGTGAGTTGGGAGCAATGGCTTTTAGCGATATTTATACGTTTGGTCCTACGTTTAGAGCAGAGAATTCAAATACCACACGTCACTTAGCTGAGTTTTGGATGATTGAACCAGAAGTTGCGTTTAACGATTTGGAAGACAATATGGATTTGGCTGAGGATTTTATCCAATACCTGATTAAATATGTGATGGAAAATAACCAAGAAGATCTTGAATTTTTAGATCAACGATTGGCAGAAGAAGAAAAACAAAAGCCACAAGCAGAGCGTCAAGAATTTGGCCTGCTAGAAAAACTAAGCTTCGTAACAGAAAATAAATTTGAACGTATTACTTATACTGAGGCTATTCAGATTTTGTTGGATTCTCCGCATTACAAAAAGAAGAAGTTTAAATACGAGGTGGGTTGGGGCATTGATATGCAAAGCGAACACGAACGTTACTTGGTAGAAAAGCATTTTAAAAAACCAGTTATTGTAACCAATTATCCAGCACATATCAAATCTTTTTATATGCGTTTAAACGATGGCTGTGAAGCAGGTAAACAAACTGTTGCTGCTATGGATATTTTGGCGCCAGGTATTGGCGAAATTGTTGGTGGTAGCCAAAGAGAAGAACGCTTGGAAAAGTTGGAAGCTCGTATGGCAGAGATGCATATACCTACAGAAGAAATGAGCTGGTATTTAGATACGCGTAGATTTGGTAGTGTCCCTCACGCAGGCTTTGGTCTTGGTTTTGAACGTATGGTATTATTTGTAACCGGCATGACGAATATTAGAGACGTAATACCATTTGCTAGAACACCTAAAAACTGCGAGTTTTAGAAGAAGAATATTAAGTAGCACACAAATTTGAAAAGATTACACTGAATAGACAAATTGGTAGATAGTTTGAAAATCAATCTGATTCTTTGCGCACGTTGCAATCTTTGTTCCTTCGTATGAATTCTTTTTATAAACGAAGCTTACTAAACTAAACATTAGCAAGTCTCTATTTGTTAATTAAATTATCTAATACTTTCTTAAATCGTATTTATAGCATGGCAAATCAACATATTCAACAATTACAAGCAGCAATTAAAGCAACTAGAGAAAAATTAGTTGAACATCCCTTGTACAATCAGTTACGCACAATAGAACAGATACAGTTATTTACAAGTTACCATGTATTTGCCGTGTGGGATTTTATGAGTTTGCTAAAAGTACTACAACAAAACCTTACCTGCACCACCATACCTTGGGTGCCTGTGGGCAGTGCCAATACACGCTACTTAATAAACGAAATTGTGTTGGGCGAAGAAAGCGATATAGATGAAAAAGGTAATCGTACAAGCCATTTTGAGTTGTATTTAAAAGCCATGCAACAATTGGGCGCTGATACGACTGTGATTGAACAATTATTAACTTATATAGCCAATGGCGAAGATATTATTACTTCAATGGATAAATTACAAATACCTGAAGCCATTAAAGCATTTGTAGGCTTTACATTTGAGATAGTTCGCAAGCAACCTGCCCATGTGCAAGCGGCTGTGTTTACTTTTGGGCGAGAAGATTTAATACCAGATATGTTCATCGGTTTGGTGCGAGATTTATCTGCCAGCCATCCTGAAAAAATAAGTACTTTAACATACTATCTAGAGCGTCATATAGAAGTAGATGGTGACCATCACAGTCATCTGGCAATGCAAATGGTAGCAGAGTTGTGTGGTAATGATACTTATAAATGGCAACAAGCAACCGAAGCAGCCATTACGGCACTAGAAAAACGGTGGCTATTATGGAATGCTATTAGTTTTAAGTTAAATGACATGCTATTGATAGCTTAATAGAAACTATTTTAAGAATTACGCAAAAAATCTGCCTGATTATTTCACAAATTGCAAACTAGCTATTATATTTGCAGCCCTTTACGGATGGTGCGGTAGCTCAGTCGGTAGAGCAAAGGACTGAAAATCCTTGTGTCGCCGGTTCGATCCCGGCTCACACCACGAAAAAACCTCAGCAGAAATGTTGGGGTTTTTTTATTTTACACCTTACAGTATGTGGTACTAATTATTCAATTAATTTTCCGATATACTGTATATTCATTGTTACAGATTTTTGCAAAATAGATTAGACGATTATGGAAATAGATACCCATGGTGTACGGGCAGATGAAGAAGGATTTAAAGGGCAAATCCTAGATGTTATGCTCGAACTAGGCTATTACCGCACCCAGCATTTAATGTTTACCTGTATGCATGCACAGGCAGATGAGAATAGTTATGCTTTACCAGTTTTTTGGTTACGTACGAAAGTAGGTACTATTAAAGAGCGTAAACAGGCACGCACTATTCGTAACAAATGTGCTGCATTTACGGTAAGCATACAACCTGCTATCGTAACTAAAGAGATAGAAAACTTGTACATTTTGTACCGAAACCATGTACAATTTAGCACTAGCGAAAGTTGCTCATCGTATTTACATCAACCACACTTAGAAAATCCTTTTGAGTCTTACATGGTGCAAGTGCGTGACGGTACAACTTTAATAGCGGTTGGCTTTTTTGATAAAGGCTCTACTTCCATTGCTGGCATTATGAATATGTATCACCCTAATTATCATGGTTTTAGTTTAGGAAAATACATTATGTTACAAAAAATTGACTTTTCAAAGGCAAATGGAATTGATTGGTATTACACAGGCTACATCAGCACTGCCTCAACCCGTTTTGATTATAAAACTTTTCCAGATATCACTTCAGTAGAAGTGTATTTGCCTATAGTAAAAAGATGGTTACCATATCAAATTATAGACAAAGAATACCTTCAAGATTACTATATTAATAATTTGGTATAGTACACCAGTTTTAGAGAACAAAGGTTAGACGAAGCAACCGCTACAAGTATTAGCGATTATACATCGCCCTAATTTATGGATTGGTAGACCATATTGAAGATTCTTTTACAAATACTCTACGATTCAATTTCAACTGTGCAATAATCAGTTCTGCAAAATCTTCTGGATGCATCAAGCGTTCTTCATTATTATTAATGAGATTAGATGCTACTGCTAAATCAGTAACCACAGTACTTGGTGCCATAGCAGTTACACGAATATTGTCTTTCCGTACTTCTCTCATCAGCGAATCCGTTAAGCCCATCACTGCAAATTTAGATGCACTATACGCACTGGTTAATGGGCTGCCATTTAGCCCCGCGGTAGAAGATATATTTACGATATCCCCTAATTTTCTTTCAATCATTTGTGGTAAAACAGCACGTGTTACATAGTACAAACCAAATAGGTTTACTTTAATCATTTGTTCCCACATAGCAGGTTCTAACTCTAAGAATTTACCAAACGTACCAATACCTGCATTATTAATCAAAATATCTATGGTTCCAAGCTGGGCTAAAATACTATCAACTGCACCATTCACTTGGTTAATATCGCTTACATCTGCGGTAGCAATAGCCGTTTTTACACCCAAGTTTTTTATCTCTTCTGCCAATGTGATTAAATCGTTTTCAGTACGAGCTAGTAATCCCACATTAACCCCTTCACTTGCCAATGCCAGTGCAATAGCTTTACCAATACCTTTACCTGCACCTGTAACCAACGCTGTTTTGCCCTGTAATGTTTCCATAATTATTGCGATTATTTTACTAATTACAAAGCTATTGCATTGGCTAAGGCAAGTTGTTGCGAAATGAGGAGATATGTAGTTACTGGTAAAAGAAAGTAAGACACTTGCAATAATGTTGCTTACAAATATTTAAACACTGCTTAATCTACTAATCTATAAAAGACTAGCAGGCAATCTGTATTTTTGGTCACTTAAATAGAAACTATAAATATTAGGTAAAGTAATAAACCCAATGAATTTTTTAAATAAACTAGAGTAGACTTACAAAAGCAGTAGCTGTAAATTAATAACACCATGAATAGAACATTGGTTATTGGCGATATACACGGCGGTTTAAAAGCATTGGTGCAGGTACTAGAACGAGCAGAAGTTATAGCAAATGATACGCTTATTTTTCTTGGTGATTATGTAGATGGCTGGAGCGAATCTGCACAAGTTATTACTTATATTATGCAAATAGCCGGGGAACAAACTTGCCTTTTTGTTAAAGGCAATCATGATGTATTATGTGAAGATTGGTTAAGAAGTGGCAAGCAAGATGCTGATTGGCTGAAGCATGGTGGCATTGCTACCATTAAAAGTTATGATGGTGTAAATGATGCTACCAAACTAGCGCATTTAACCTTTTTAGAACAAATGAAATTATACCATGTAGATGCACAAAATAGGTTGTTCATTCATGCTGGTTTTGCTTCTATGAATGGCCCTGAACAAGTGTATTATTCTAACAATTTTAAATGGGATAGGACACTTTGGGAAATGGTTATTGTTATGGATAAAAAAGTTAAAAAGCGTTCTGTATTATACCCAAAAAGATTAAAGTTGTATAAAGAAATTTATATCGGTCATACACCCACTATCAACTACGGTGTAAGTATTCCTATGCAAGGTTGCAACGTTTGGAATATTGATACAGGTGCTGCCTTCTATGGGGTATTAACTATTATGGATATTGTTACCAAAGAGTTCTGGCAAAGTGATGCTGTTAAAGATTTATACCCAACTGAAATGGGCAGAAATAAATAACCTATTTTACCTGCATTACTATTATGTGATACGTATTTATTTTATCTTTATAGCACAACCATTAAATCAAGAAAACATTCCTGTAGAGATATTTATCTAAGCTATTGTTTTTTAAAATAAAAATATTTTACCTTATTGCAACTCAATACTGCAAAGGATTTCAGAGGATAGCAACTAGTTCTAAAAGATACATTATAAAAATAAATTTGGAAGTATCAAAAAAATAAATTGACATTTGCACCAACAAAAACAAACAAAGTGAAACGTATAATATTACATATCGAACTAAAAAACTTGTACAATCCAAGTATGGATTTTACAGTTTGCAGGGCAGGTAATATTGAACGTTAGAAATAGAATATTTTAAACGCATCATACCAAAAGCCCTGCTGAAAAGTGGGGCTTTTTATTGGTCATAGTCGTAGTGATTTTAGTAAGTTGCTACAAATTACAAAGTCGATAAAGTATTTTTAAACGAAATCAAAAGTTATGCTACCAATACAATATTTGTCATTTAATAATCAATCAGCTTATCGATGGAGCGACCTATTGGTAGCCATTGCTAATTGCGCAAGTAAGAAGCAGATTGATGTAACTAACAATAGTGGATTTAGTAGACAACAGAAATCATATTTTATTACACCACCATGTAATTACAAGCTTAGCTGATGTTGTGTCAGCAAAGGAGGTAATAAACCCGGTTAAGTGTAACAGCTAACCGGGTTTTTTTATGTACTGCCCCTTAGGCAATTAAAACAAATAGAGGAGGAACAAGCGATGAACAACAAATTTTTAGTGAAAACATTGATTAAATGCTTTGGTGAAACTAAAACCATTAACATGCTAAATCAGCTACAAAAAACCACTGTGAATAAGAAAGCAAGAAAATACAAATCACAGTTAAAAATAGCATGAGGAAAATGTCTGAACCTAGATTTTTAGGATTAAAGGATTGGTGTGATTATAGATTTATGTAAATCCTTTGAATCCATAAAATCCTACAAAATCTAGGTCCAGACAATTTTGGATGAATAGCTCAGTTGGTAGAGCATCGGTTTGAAGCACCGACAGCACAGGTTCGATACCTGTTTCGTCCACAATAAATACACGGATTTAATTGTAATTGGCAGCATAGCAGTCTCCAAAACTGTTGGTCTTGGTTCGAATCCAAGAATCCGTACAAAAACAAATAAATATCAACAACTAAACTGTACAACTATGCGTGTTCTAACAATGAAATAGCAAGAACGGGATGTTCAACCTATTTATAAATTTTATTTAAAACTAACAATTATGGCAATTATTATTATAGCCATTTTGATGCTACGCATTGGAATATTACTAATGCCTGCCATTGAGGCAAGTATCATTAATGGATGGCACAAAATCATCAGTGTATTGAGAAAACAAAAATCTGCTGAGCTTTTTGACGAATATTTTATAGAAGCAAAAAACTTCTACTATAAAGAGTTTAACACTGTGCCATGTATTGCATACATAAACAATGTAGATGCAGTTAAAATTTTCAAATTAATAGAAACAGGCAGGTTTGATAAGGTTACAGCTATCTATCAACGCAACTATTATAACTGGGAACAAGAACGTATAGAGTTTCGTAAAACAATCTTTAAACTAGAAGGTAAAATGATGGTAAAACTTGGTGAAGACTGGCTAGAAATTTTATTTAACAACAATAATTACGCTAAAGCAAATGATATGTTACATGAGTTTAAAACCATGAAGGCGCCACAAAAAGAAGATGATTACGAAATCAATATCATTACTTTAAATAGCGGTTGTTTAGAACTAAAAACACTAGCAATTAAGCCTACAGATTTAGATTTAGACTTGTACTACAACGATGACTTTAAACCTGTACATGCAATTATTAAAGAGCGTTTAATTAAAGAGAACGATAAAGGCATTGTATTACTACATGGCTTACCCGGCACAGGTAAAACAACCTATTTGCGTTATTTAATTGGTAGCCTAAAAAAGAAAGTCATGTTCGTGTCTCCAAGTGTTGCAAGCAACTTAATGAATCCAGAGTTTATGGATTTACTGTTAGATAATCCAAATTCAATTCTTGTAATTGAAGATGCTGAAAACATCATCATGGATAGGCGTTACAGCAGCCAAAGTAGTGTGAGTAATTTGCTAAACATTAGTGATGGTTTATTAAGCGACTGTTTGAATGTACAAATCATTTGTACGTTTAATAGTGAGCTGCATTTGATAGATAGTGCTTTGTTACGCAAAGGGCGCTTGATTGCTAGATATGAGTTTGGCAAGCTAGAAACCACAAAAGCACAAAAGTTATCACAACATCTAAGTAGATCTACTGAGATAAATAAGCCAATGACTTTAGCAGAAATTTCAAACCCTGAAGAAACATATCACGAAACCAAACAAGTAAACGTAATTGGTTTTAGGCGCCTAGAACCAACATTAGAAAACTAACTGCCATGCTTGTTGCATGGCGGTATAAATACCAACAACCATGCAACAGCAACAATGGAAACGCTTCAATGGCACTAAAATTAAACAGCCAATTGAAGATGAGGTTCGGCAAGCTTTAATGAGAGAAAAAGAAGCAGGTAATACAATTAAAGTGTGTATTGGTACAGATAGTCAGGTAAAAGGTAGAGAGACGGAATTTGCAACAGTAATCGTATTTGTAAGGCAAGGTAAAGGCGCTTTTATGTACATCAGTAACCAACCCACAAAGCGCAAAATGGCAGTAAAAGAAAGAATGCTAGACGAGGTGTCACGCAGTATTGACGTGGCTTACAGCCTTTGCCAATTATTCATCGCTTTTAATATACACATGGAAGTTCATGCCGATATTAATACCAATCCAAACTTTAAAAGCAACAGTGCTTTAAAAGAAGCCATGGGCTATATTATGAGTATGGGTTTTGCCTTCAAGGCCAAGCCACATGCATTTGCAAGTTCAGATTGTGCCGATAGAATGTTACATTAAAACAGTATCAAAGAAATAACCATAGGGGGTAATGTAGACAATAGTTGGTGGTAGCATATATTTATGTACCCACCGCTATTACTACTATTTAACTGTTCTTGTGTCGCACACTGGGGCTATAAAATTATCTTCAAAAAACAAACTACATACACCTTGTGCACTTTGTATGCTAGTGCCTTTGTGTGAAACAAAAAACAAACAAATGAACAAATTAAACATAACAGCCAAAGAGCTGCGGGCTATCGGATTTCCTGAAAGTCCTGTCATTCCTGTAGCCATGAGCGTTGCAGAGAAACATTATAAACACAATAAAAAGGAGGACGTTATGGAAATATTAAAATCCGTATTAGCATCTCCTTTAGATTATAAAGAAGATGCTGTTTTAGGCGCAATTGCTGAAAAATTATTACCTAAAATAGAAACGGGTGAACCAGAAATTTCACTGAACAGCACCGGTGTGCATTTTAATACTTTTGGTGCAGAATATATTGAGCAAGGTGCATTTCGGCAAATGTACACAGCGGTAAAAATACCAGTGGCTCTTGCGGGTGCTTTAATGCCCGATGCACACCATGGCTATGGCTTACCTATTGGTGGAGTATTAGCTACCGATAATGCTGTAATACCTTACGGTGTTGGTGTAGATATTGGATGCAGAATGTGCTTGAGCATTTTTGACATTAATGCCAAAGAACTCACTCAACGTGAAGCCTTTTTTGCACGAGAAATTGGCGCAGCCACTTTATTTGGTAGCGGTGCACAGTTTGTTCAGCCAGCCAATCATGCGGTAATGGAACACGAAGCATTTTACCAATTGCCAGTGCTAAAAGCCTTACACGGTAGGGCTTGGCGGCAATTAGGTAGTTCTGGTAGTGGTAACCACTTTGTAGAGTTTGGTGTTATAACCATCACCGAAAAAGATGAGATATTAGGTGTAGCATCTGGTAAGTATGTTGGGTTATTAAGTCACTCAGGTAGTAGGGCTTTGGGTGCAAGAATTGCTGAACATTATACCAAAATCGCTATTAGTAAAAGGCGGTTACCAAACGAGGCAAGAAACTTAGCATGGTTAAATATGAATGAGCAAGAAGGCCACGAATACTGGATAGCCATGAATTTGGCAGGTGATTATGCTAGTGCTTGCCACCACATTATCCATGCAAAAATTGCCAAGCAATTGGGACGACAACCCATGAAAATGGTTGAGAACCACCACAACTTTGCCTGGAAAGAAATATGGGAAGGTCGTGAGGTAATTGTACACCGTAAAGGTGCCACACCTGCTGGTAAAAATGTGTTGGGTATTATACCTGGTAGCATGACGGCAGATGGTTTTATTGTAAAAGGTAAGGGCGAAGTAGCATCTCTTAATTCTGCAAGCCACGGTGCTGGTAGAAAGATGAGCCGTACACAAGCTCTTGGTAGCATTACACACAATGCCTTACAAGAGGAATTAAAAAAGTTTGGCGTGAGACTATTAGGTGGCGGTTTAGATGAAGCGCCATTTGCCTATAAAGACATTAATGCCGTCATACAAAGCCAAACAAGCTTGGTAGATGTTGTAGGTAAGTTTACACCCAAAATTGTAAAAATGTGCGGTGCAGAAACCAACCAATGGCGCAAGCCTAAGAAAGGCGACACCGCCTTTGTGGCTGGTGAATAAGACTGTATAAAATTTAGAGCCACTAGTAATTAGTGGCTTTTTTAATCTCACTAATAGTACTAATTTTTAAAGTTAAGAAGTGCATTAGACCTATAGAAATGCAACATGTTACAACCATTCTTACTGCTTAACAAAAGCTTAACCAATGCTATTCCAACCTCGGCAGAAAAATAACTGTGTATTTTACCCCTTTTTCATGTGTTTTTCATCCGTTTTCAGGCAAAAAAGAATGTTACAACACGGTTAGCAATTATTTAACAGCCATTGGTACAAATCTCTATGTGCAGGGCTGTTACATTTTTAGTTTTGGTTCGTTAAACAATAAATCAACATCAAAAAACTAAATTATTATGAAAAAAGTAACCGCTTTAATGGCAATCTTTATGACCATTGCATTTGCATCTTTTGCAGAACCTAACGAAAAAGTATTAAAAGCTTTTGGCACTGCCTTTCCTAATGTACTAAAAGTGGAATGGGGTGGTACTGCTGAACAGCCAACAGCTTATTTTAAAGAAAGTAACATGCAGACAAGAGTAATCTTTGATAAAGATGGTAATTTTTTACGCTCGTTACGCTACTACACCGAGAAAGAGCTACCTACCAACATTATGTTTGCCTTGCAAAAAAGATATGCAGACAAAAAAGTAACTGGTGTAACAGAAACTTCTGATGCAGAAGGCAATATCACTTACTACATTAAAATGCAAGATGAAAAAAATTGGTGGACACTTAAAACTACCAATGGCACTAGCTTTGAGGTATATGAAAAATACAAATTACAATCTTGATACTTTGTCATTACACCATTAACAAGAATAGCAGCCTCTAAGGGTTGCTATTCTTGTTT
>JAYWCY010000548.1:0-6115 GCA_043780175.1 Chitinophagales bacterium | reverse complement strand
AAAGCCCCCTATAAAACCAATATGGGTGCAGGTTTTAGCAAAGGCGGTAAAAAAATGATGCTAGGTGGTTATTATTTGCATTGCGAGCCAGGCGCAAGTTTTATAGCTGGCGGTGTTTGGATGCCCATGGCGCAAGAACTAAAAAAAATACGTCAAGAAATAGATTATTGTTTAGATGAATTTAAAGATATTGTAACCAGTAAGCCATTTACCAAAACTTTTGGTACCCTAGAACGTAGTGATGATGTGGTTTTAAAACGTGCCCCAAAAGGTTACGAGGAAGACAACCCAGCTATCGAATACTTAAAACTAAAAAGCTTTATTGCTACCGCACCCCTAAGCGATGCAGATTTAACAAGCCCTAAATTGGTACAAAAAATTGTAGATGCTTGCTCCACTATTCAGCCATTGGTGTATTTTATAAATAGAGGGATAGAAGGATAATATTTAAATTCTTAAATGTAAAAAGCCCTTACCAATATGGTCTATCAAATCGCTTGGTAGAATACTTTCTATGGCTATAGATTGTAGCGTTATGTCGCCAGCCAAGCCATGTAAATACACACCTAGCAAAGCTGCATGTGTAAGTGTGTATTGCTGCGCCAGTAAAGCAGTTATAATACCAGTTAATACATCACCACTACCGCCTTTGGCCATGCCAGCATTGCCAGTGGTATTGTACCATGCTTGGCCTTTGTGTACAATTAAAGTATGATGTCCTTTTAAAACTATCACAAATGAATATTTTAATGACATATCAATAGCAGTTAGCCATCTTTCAGCATCATTGGTATGAGTGCCAAACAATCTATCAAATTCTATCGCATGAGGTGTAATGACTGCATTGGCAGGTATTTGCACCAGCCAATTATTTGCAGCAATACAGTTCAATGCATCAGCATCTATTGCCAATGCTTGGGTTGCTGTTGTCAAAACATCATGCACCAATTTGCTACTGGTTGTATCTGTACCTAAGCCAGGCCCAATACCTATAGCAGCGTATTTTAGAAAGTCAATTACTGTATCTCTAGCCACGCACATCGCTTCTGGTAATGCTATTTGTACAATAGAAAATGTATCTGCTAATGCTTGTACGGTTACCAAGCCCACACCACTGCGTAAACAAGCTTTTGCAGCCAATATTGCTGCACCCATTTTTCCAATATTACCTGCAACTAATAAGGCATGACCAAAACGGCCTTTGTGTGCAAATGCATCTCTTGGTTGTATTAAACTAGCAATAGAGGCATGTGTTAATGCGTTGGCTTTGTATAATGGTAATGTATTGGCTGATGACATAGTTGCATAAAGGTAGCACTAGTTGTAAGAGAAAATTTATGTAACCAGCAGTGGTAATTCTTATCACCGCCTGTTGCGTCGCACCCTTGTACGTTTATAACTTTCTTGAGCTTCTATCGCAGCGTAGCATTACGACATGTATTTATCATAGTATGATGCAAACTTTACAATGCCATTTTCCATACAAGCTTTTGCTAATTTTTCAGAACTAGTTACCTTAAATTCTTTGGCTAATTGCTTGTAATATTTTCTTACAGCATCATAACTTACGCATAGTAAATCTGCAATGTCTTTTGTTTTTAAATCTGTTGCATTAAAAATAGCAAACTCTACTAAACGTGGTTTTAGGTATTTGTAATTCGCTTCAATAATCTGTTGAGTAGACATAGATAAATTCAAATCATCAGGATCATTAACCACTAATTTTTCTACAAATCGCTTGTTTTGTAATACAGCATCAATAGCATCTTGTAATATATTGATGTCTTTTAAGTACTCTAAATAAATGATAGAATCTTTAGTAAGAAAATGTTTTGATATAAAGCCTGTAGCACCTTCAGATATTATTTCACTTACTAGCCTTTCGTTGGTGTGAGATGATACACCTATAATTTTAATACTTGGATATTTAAAAGTGATGTAGGTGGTAGCTGCTAACCCATTTACATAAGGCATTTGTATATCAAGTAATAAAACTTGTGGTAATACTTTAACGCTTTGTAATTTCCCTAATAAATCTTTCCCATCTACTGCATCAAACAATAGTTTATAGCCATTAGTAGCTATTTCGTTTTTTAATAATCCCCTATGTGTGGCATTGTCCTCTGCCATAGCAATTGTAACCATATGAATCAATTTTAAAACAGTGGCTGTGGGGGCAGCTATGTTTAAGTAACGCAAAATAACCCCTTTGTAGTAGTTTATACAATAAAAAAATAGTTTAACAAAAAAGTACCTGCAAAGGTGCTTTTTTGTTAAACTATTCAGAAGATTAATTGATTAGTATGTATTTATAAAGCATGAAACAAATGCTAATAAAGTACCTTTTAAGGTATTGCCCTGTCTTGTATGTTTACAAATTATAATTAGGGAAGTACAACTTAATTATGATCTATAGTTGGAAAACAAAAAAATCGTTCACATTTAAAAAATTAAAAATCATGAAACAAAGTAAAGTTATCTTACTAGTTCTAGTAATTTTATCGTCATCGCTATTTCTTATGAGCTGTTCTAAGAACGCGTCCAGTCAAGCAAATGATGTAGAAAATTTGTCTACTGCAACAAAACAAGTTCTTAATTCAAAAACTCTTTTAGAATTAAAACAGAGTTATTCATTACTATCAAATAATGAAAGGCAAATACTTTGGGCAACAAAATTGGATGCCATTTTAAGAAATAGTGGTGCCAAATTATCTGTTGAGCAGAAGAATATTATCAACTCTCTAAAAAACTATGTTGATAAAAAAACATTTGAAGAATTATCAAAAGATCCAACGGCTGGAGAATTATTTATAACCAAAAACTTAACCTATTTCGAGAAGCACTTTTCTAAGCCCGAATTGTATTTATTAATAGAATGTCCATATTTCTGTAATGACTTCTCAATTGAGAAGTCAATGGATTATCTATCAGTAATTGATAAAAAACAAGTTTCGCCAGAGGTTGAGTATAAAACATCATCTATGGCTGAATTAGAACCAGTTGACGGAGGTTCTAATTGTACATGTTATTATTCAATTTACTGCCAAATTGGTGGCGGTGGTGGTGGCACTTGTAATTCTGGTGGATGTACAAAGATTAAGGAATGCGGTCTTTGGGGTAACTCAAATTGTACTGGTTCTTGTGCTTAAATTGTTAACAACAAATTATACAAAAACAGGCATGTCAATAGGGGATATGCCTGTAAATTTATTTCATGAAAATTAGTCTACTTAAGTATTTTTTTTTAAGCATCATTCTCGGTAATTTATTTGTGATGCTAATTTACAATATGGATGTTGTATTGTATTATCTATCATCTCTTTACGAAAATCACATATTAATTTACACAGGCGAAGTAGTGTTTAATTTTTTTTTGTATTTATATCTATACAAAAAAAATAAAGTTAATTATTGGCTAATTTTTTTAATGACAGTTATAACTCCAATACTCATTGACGCATCAGTGATAATAACAAATGCAGATAAAATTCCTGTAAGGTTTCCATTCTCAACTATTTTCCCACTTATTGGTGCGGGCTTAGCTATGATAAAATTGCGTAGTTCAAAAGTTATTTTCAATGTATCGTTTCTTACTACAATTTTCGTTTTATTGTTTATTTATCAAATTGTATTACCAAAGCTATTCTTCTATAGTCTTGCGAAAAGTAAAACACAAAATGAAATTTCTAAAGACTTTTTTGATAAGAGCTTCTATACAATTGAAAATAAGCTTATTGTACTTAAAGATACTTTGAACTCAAAATGTGCCATTATAGAATGTTTTTTCAAGGGATGTAGACCATGTGAAGCAAAGAAAAAAACTTTAGAAAAAATTAGAAATCAATACGAAAGTAAAGATTTGACTATAGTATTTATCTGTGATGGAAGTATTACAAGTTATGATGATTTTTTAGCCTACTCTAGCCTAAATAACAATAAAGGGTTTATTTTCTTATTTGATGGTAATAATGTTTTAAAAAAGGACTTTAAAATTGGAAAATACCCTTTTGAAATATTTTCAAATAAAAATTCTTCGCTAAAAACATTTACTGGCTTTGATGAGCAAATTGAAAATGAATATTATAAACAGAAAATAACTGAAATTAATAAAAATCTAAATGAAAAAAATAGTAACAACTAGCATACTTTTTGCCATTATCATTTATTCATGTAGCAAAAAGAAACCTATCGCTTTTTTGCCAAATCTTAAAACAGTACTAGATACTGTAATTGTTGGACAAACAAAAACAGGAACAGTCACAATTAAGAACACAGGAACAGATACCTTAAAAATTGAAGGCGTAAAGTGTAGTTGTGAATGCACTGTTCTTGATATTGTAGGTACTTCATCAATAGCACCAAACGATTCTTTAAATTTAAAAATTACAGTTAAGGCTTATAGCAATGACATAGGTAAGTGGAAAAAAGTATTATGTACTTTCAAGACTAATTCTGATAGCATTTTTTTGAGGCACTATACATTTTTTTATACTAAAAAGCACCATAGCATCTTATCTCTAAAATTTCTTCATGCGTTTTCTTACTATTACAGCTTTTCTATTATTTAGTTTCAATTCTTTTGCTCAAGATAATCAACATGCCCAACCTAAAGCCATTTGGCGTGCAAGTATTACTGTGCCAGTAGGTATTAGTGCAAATATTGCTTATGAAGTTAAACTTAAAAAGAACCTTACAGTAGTACCACAAGCTTCAGTATTTGGCTTTTTTAGAACTAATAGAGATAAGGTTTTAACAAACCAGCCAGATTATCAAAGCCCCATATTGGCAGCTATTATTTCGGCAGAACTTAGGTACTATTTTAATTTAAACAGAAGGGCTGCTAAACACAAAGATGTTACTAATTACTCGGCTGCTTATATTGGCTTACAACCTTATACCGCATCTGACCCCTTTGTAAAAGCTACCTATGCACTAGATTATGAAGGGAATAATGGTGCTTTTTTTAACTTAGGCTTACAAAAGCAGTTTCATAAACACTTTTATTATAACATTTATGCAGGTGCTTTAATTGGTTCTCGCTCTTTTAAGGGCTCTTACGCTGCCAATGTAGATCCTGCACATTTAGGCATTACCATTGGTTACACATTTTAATATCAGTTAATTTTATTTATTAATATTATGGCGGCAATTTGTCGCCTTAGTATTAATTTTTGCAAATGAGTCCACTTATTCTATGCACATCTATTTTTTGCTGTATTCACTTGAAGATAACTAGCCTAGACTTGCGGTAATGTGGCAATAGGATATCTAACAAAAACGTCGATAGCAATACCGCTATCGACGTTTTATTATTCACTTAAAACTTACATTTTACAACAAGCCTTTACCAGTTAAGTACTCAGCAATTTGTACGGCGTTGGTAGCAGCACCTTTGCGTAAGTTGTCGCTCACAATCCACATGTTTAGTGTTTTTGGTTGCGTTTCATCTCTACGTATGCGACCTACAAATACCTCGTCTTTTTCATGTGCCCATAAAGGCATTGGATAAAACTGCGCCGCATCATCTTGTTGCAATATCACACCTGGTGCAGCAGCTAATAATGCTTTCAATTCGTCCAAGTCAAATTCGTTTTCAAATTCAACATTTACGCTTTCGCTATGGCCACCCACTACAGGAATACGCACCGTGGTAGCAGTTACTTTAATGTTGTCATCCTGCATTATTTTACAGGTTTCTTTCACCATTTTCATTTCTTCTTTGGTGTAGCCATTTTCTAAAAACACATCAATTTGCGGTATCACGTTCAAGTCAATTTGGTACTTGTAAGCCATATCGCCAGCAATACCTTTACGCTCGTTAAACAATTGATCTACCGCAGCTTTGCCAGTACCAGTTACACTTTGGTAAGTGCTTACTACCACACGTTTAATGCTATATTTAGCATGTAAAGGTTGTAAAGCCACCACCATTTGAATAGTACTACAGTTTGGGTTCGCTATAATTTTATCTTCAGCAGTTAATACATCAGCATTTACTTCTGGTACTACCAATTTCTTGGTAGGATCCATGCGCCATGCGCTACTATTGTCAATAACAGTAATGCCAGCAGCAGCAAATTTTGGTGCCCACTCTAAGCTAGTACCACCACCAGCA
>JAYWCY010000547.1:0-7423 GCA_043780175.1 Chitinophagales bacterium | reverse complement strand
GCCAATACAAGGTGCTATAGTAAACTGGTGCGGGCATAAATATGGGTACAGTAATTTTAATAACGGCGATCACTCTAAAAATACATCGCCATGGGGTGTTTTATTAATGGGCGAATTGTTTCAAAACAATCACCACTTTGATAAATCAGATGCCAATTTTGCTAAGCGTTGGTTTGAGTTTGATTTAACCTATCAAATTATGCGTGGTTTTAATGCGATTGGTATCATCAGATTAATAAATCATCAACGGCCAACTCTACAAGAAAATCTACCATTATCGGCTTAAAATAAGACTCTTTGTTTACAAAAGTGCATCACACTAGTTGGTGCACTTTTTTTATGATTTATATTTTGTAAAATCAGTAGTAGTAGTAGATACTTGAATAAAGCTTAAACAGAATTTGACGCGCAAAAATATTTATTAATTTACTACTAATTAATCGGTTCTTGAGCAAATGTTTTTTCAAAATTCTTCTGCACAACAAATTGTGGATTAGCATGTGTAAAAAGCGTAAAACTTTTGCTTTCGGTGGATAAGCATTAGTAATTATGTGAATTAAGATACCTAACTTGTGGATAGGGTGTTAAACTAGTGTGTATTAATATTAAGTCAGAAAATGTTTTTATTCTAGATTTTCTAGTTCATATTCGCTCCCCCGTAACAATTTGGTAATATTGGCTAGCGGTAAAAATGTAACAATTACAAACTAAAGACACGATACTAAAAATGGATTTAACTACACTTAACAAAGACCGTAAACGCCGCAAAACATCTGTTGATTTGGGCACGATGGCCTTTGGTAAAGTACCACCACAAGCTAGAGATTTAGAAGAAGCTGTATTGGGTGCTATTATGCTTGAAAAAAGTGCTTTTGATACTGTAAGTGAAATTTTAAAACCAGAGTGTTTTTATGTAGAAGCCCATGAACATATTTTTCGTTGCATGATGAGTTTGCAACAAAAAAGTCAACCTATTGATATTTTAACAGTTGTAGAAGAACTACGGTTTAAAGAATTACTAGAAGCGGTGGGAGGGCCTTATTTTGTAACCAAACTTACAAATACAGTGGTAAGTACGGCCAATATAGATGCACACGCAAGAATTGTATTGCAAAAGTTCATTCAGCGTGAATTGATACGCATTAGTGGCGAAATTATTGGCGATGCCTACGAGGATAGCACGGATGTATTTGACTTACTAAATGACAGTGAAGAGAAAATTTTTAACGTAACCAAGCACTTTTTAAAAGCTGATTACAAAGAAATGAGTACGGCCTTGGCTCAGGCTGTTACGCGTATTGATGAAATGCGTACCAAAACAGAAGAACTATCTGGTGTGCCAAGTGGCTTTCCTAGCTTAGACCGTATTACGTATGGCTGGCAGCCAACGGATTTAATCATTTTAGCGGCTCGGCCTTCTGTGGGTAAAACGGCTTTTGCGCTTAATCTTACCAGAAATGCAGCCCTAAATGCAACGAAGCCTACTGCTGTGGGCTTTTTTAGCCTAGAAATGAGTGCTGCACAGTTGGTGCAGCGTATTTTAAGTGCCGAAAGTGAAATTCCTTTAGAGAAGATTACGCGTGGTAAAATGGAAGATTACGAGTACCAGCAATTGCATACCAAGGGCATTAAACGCTTAGAATCTGCACCTATTTATATTGATGACACAGCTGCCTTAAACATATTTGAATTTAGAGCCAAGGCAAGACGTTTGGTAAATAAGCATAATGTAGGCATTATTATTATTGACTATTTGCAGTTAATGAGCGGTAGCAGCGATAACAAAAATGGTAATCGTGAACAAGAGATTAGCAATATTTCGAGAAACTTAAAAGCACTTGCAAAAGAATTAAATATTCCAATTATTGCGTTAAGCCAGCTAAGTCGTGCTGTTGAAACGCGTAAGGAAAGTAAAATCCCACAGTTAAGCGATTTGAGAGAATCTGGTGCCATTGAGCAAGATGCAGATATGGTAATGTTTATCTATCGCCCCGAATATCATGAAATTCATAATAATGAAAGCGGCGAAAGTACCAAAGGGGAAACGCATATTCGCATTGCAAAACACCGTAATGGGTCGCTAGATAATGTGATATTACAAGCACATTTGCATATTCAACGCTTTGAAGAAATGGGCGATAAAAACGGGATGAATGGTATGATGGGTGGAGGTAGTTGGAAGCCAATAACACCAACACCTACTACACCTGCTGGTGGCGCTGCCAATAATGGCGGTGGTCGTTTTTTTGTACAAGGTAGTAAAATGAACACAGGTAGCTTTGATGATGGTGTAGATGGTGACGCACCGTTTTAAAGTCGCTAAAATAAAAGCGGCAATGCGATAAGAATGTACAAGTGAGTAACACAACCGTGGCTAAATAGTATTACCAAAGTTGATTAACAAAAGGATAGACACAAAATAGGCGATGAATTTCATCGCCTATTTTGTGTCTAATGTAGTTTGCTTATTAATTAATTCTCACGGTTATTATCTGCCTATCACCATCTTTATTTTTAAGTAAAATGGTAATATTATAACCTTTACCAGCATTTTGCAACTTGCCTGCTAAGTACATAGATGCACCCATTTCTCGCTGGCTAGTCAACTCAAAACTTTTAATATTATTATCCTTAAAAAAACCTTGTAATGCGATACTAGCTTGATTTTTACCTACATTTTTGATTTCGTCTTTTTCTGGTAACTTAAGATCTATAAAGTTGTCAAAATATTTACCCACTTCTTCAGCATTCCCTACTTTTAATGCATTAATAATATTTGGAACATTATCGACCGTTTTATAAGCGAACAGTGCTAAACTGAGGCCTATTAGGACTAAAATCTTTTTCATTTTATGTGATTTAATACAGGTTTAGAGGCTAAAAACATGCCAAAGTATTGGGTTTAAAAATAGGAAAGAAATTGAATAATCAAATGCCTTAGTTTTATACCCATGAGTACGAAAGCAATTTTAATAATTATGGACGGTTGGGGCTTAGGAAAGTCAAAAACCGCTGATGCCATTCAAAACGCAAAAACACCATTTGTTAGTTCTTTATATTTAAAATATCCGCACAGTACGCTGGTGACTTGTGGCGAGCAAGTAGGCTTGCCGGATGGGCAAATGGGTAATAGTGAAGTTGGCCACCTAAATCTTGGTGCTGGTAGAATTGTGTATCAGGAATTACAACGTATCAATGTAGCGATTCGCACAAAAGCGTTTCACCAAAATGAAACCTTATTGGCCACTATTAAATATGCAAAAGATAATCGCAAACCCTTGCATTTATTGGGTTTGGTAAGTGATGGTGGGGTGCATTCGCACACAGCTCATGTAAAAGCCATTATAGATACTTGTAAAGAACAAGGTTTAACAGAAGTATATATTCATTCATTTACCGATGGCCGTGATTGTGATCCAAAAAGCGGTTTAGGTTTTATAACCGATTTGCAAAATCATCTTGACGCCTCTGTAGGGCAAATTGCTACTGTCACTGGTAGATATTATGCCATGGATAGAGATAAACGCTGGGAACGCGTAAAACTGGCTTACGATGCAATTGTAAATGGTATTGGTGAAGCTAGTGATGATATTGTTGCATCAATAAAAAACTCATATGTAGCAGGTGTTACAGATGAATTTATCAAGCCAATTATTAACAATAAAGTAGACATTGAAAAGACTAAAATAAAAAATGGCGATGCTGTAATATGCTTTAATTTTAGAACAGATCGTTGCCGTGAAATTACCGAAGTGCTTACACAGAAAGACTTTCACGAATTTAATATGGCGAAGCTTGATGTATATTACACCACCATGACGGATTATGATAAAACATTTAAGAACGTACATGTGATGTTTGAAAATGACAATTTGAATAATACTTTAGGTGAAGTGCTAGCAGCCAACGGCAAGCAACAAATACGGATAGCAGAAACTGAAAAATATCCACACGTTACTTTCTTTTTTAGTGGTGGTAGAGAAGCAGTATTTGAAGGCGAAACTCGTATAATGGCACAAAGCCCTAAAGTGGCTACTTACGATTTGCAACCAGAAATGAGTGCGTATGAACTAGCAGAAAAATTAGTGCCAGAAATAGAGAAAGAATATGCTGATTTTATCTGCTTAAACTTTGCAAATGCAGATATGGTAGGTCATACTGGTGTGTTTAGCGCTGTAATAAAAGCTGTAGAAGCAGTAGATACTTGTGTAGAAAAAGTTGCTACTGCAGCACTAGCACATGGCTATACTGTATTTTTAACTGCCGATCATGGCAATGCGGATAATATGGTAAATGAAGATGGATCGCCAAATACACAACATAGCGTGAACTTGGTACCATTGTTTGTATTATCTAACACTTGGAATGGCACTTTAAAAGCAGGTAAACTAGGTGATATAGCACCAACTATTTTAACAGTTATGGGCTTACCAATACCTAAAGAAATGACAGGTCATATTTTGGTTGACTAAATTTTATTTATGAAAAAAATACTAAAATTAATAGGTATTGTATTACTAGTGGTTTTGATATTAATTCAATTGATACATCCTACAAAAAACATTGCTGCTATACCTGCGGAACATCATATTGGTAAATTGTATGCGGTGCCTGCAAATATTGAGCAAATCCTTGTAAAGGCCTGCTACGACTGTCATAGCAATAATACTAAATATCCTTGGTACAATAATATTCAACCAGTTGCTTGGTGGTTAAATGATCATATAAAAGATGGTAAACAACACCTAAATTTTGACGAGTTTACTACGTACCCAATAGCAAAGCAGTATAAGAAACTAGAAGAATGTATGAATGAAGTCAAAGAAGGTGGAATGCCTTTAGAAAGCTATACGCTCATTCATAAAAATGCTATTTTAACTGAAGCAGAAAAAAAAACCTTTTTTAGTTGGTGCAATACCGTAAGAGATATCATTAAATTAAAATATCCTACAGATAGTTTGGTATTGCCGAACCAGAAAAAATAAATCTTCCTCATAGCATTTAAAGCAGCCAACTCTTAAAAATTGGCTGCTTTTTTTATCCTAACAATCCATATTGCTTAGGCAGTTACTTTTGCAACATGAATATCACTTCAGCTACTTACGTTATTTCTTCGGCAGATTATTTGCAATGCCCTAAAGCCGATAAACCAGAATATGCATTTATTGGTCGTAGTAACGTAGGTAAATCATCGTTAATTAATTCTATTACGCAACGCCAAAGGCTAGCTAAAACATCTGCTTCGCCGGGTAAAACGCAACTTATCAATCACTTTGCTATAGAAAGTTCTTCTGGGCAAAAAGGCATGAAAGATAAATGGTACTTGGTTGATTTGCCAGGTTATGGTTATGCCAAACGCTCTATGACTGATAGACGACGTTGGGAGCAAATGATTGAAAATTATTTGCGCAAGCGAGAAAATTTAGTAAATGTTTTTGTTCTTATTGATAGTCGACATAGCCCACAAAAAAACGATCTTGAGTTTTTAACCAACCTTGCTAAATGGCAAGTGCCGTTTACGTTAGCATTTACCAAAGCAGATAAGGAAAAACCAGCCGCAGTTGAAAGAAATGTAAAAGCTTTTTTGGATGCTATGCGAGAAAGTTGGCAGTTTCTGCCACAAAGTTTTGTAACTAGTGCGGAGAAAAATAAAGGCCGAGAAGAAATTTTAGCCTATATAGAAACTTGCAATAATGACTTTGGAAAACTACGTACCGAAATATAGGCGAGTAGGTGATAGGGGCGGGGGTTTCCCCGTCGTATTTGTTGTAAAAAGTTGCGCTACAATTTCCTATTAGTTACACACTTTATCAGCGCAGCAGCTACTAGCAAAGGCTTCAGGCTTGGCTTTAAATGCAAAACCCATACCCATAATGTAGCCCATCGCTTCCTTTAAGGCATCGTTGCTTTTAAAGGCAGGATTGGTGTTGATGTCAGCATGCACCTCCATATCAACTTTGTGCTCTATAAATAAGTCGCAAAGTTCGTAGGCAATTTCTATACTTTTAGCCACTTCTACCAGCATCCTTTCTTTAATGTGATACTTAGTTTTTGTTTTCTCGTTGTGGATGTACATAAACCCTCCAGCGTGTTCACGCAAAAAAACAATCACTGTAGCAAACTCCGTTTCTGAGCCCTTTACTTGGCTATCGGTGCCAATACAAACTTTCAATCGAATACCCTTTTCAGTTTCCCTAATAATGGCTTCACTTACTGCTGCTTTAATTGGCAGGTTAATGCTTTCCCCGTTAAATTTTCTCCAACGCATATGCATAATGTTTTGTGTAATTTACTAATTTAAATGCAATAGCTACTAACTGTTTCATTATCTTATTATTAACAGGTTGTGAGTAAGCTCAAAAATTAAAACTATTTATACTACAACTAGTATAAGTATTGGCATTGGTGATTTTTAATAAAATAAAAATTTATCCTACTAAATTAATAGGATACTTATATATTTGCATTCACAAAAAATACAATTATGAGTTTACGTCTTGGTGATATTGCGCCTAACTTTCAGGCTAAAACATCTATTGGTGACATTGATTTTTACGAATTTTTAGGGAATAGCTGGGGTATTTTATTTTCGCACCCGGCAGATTATACACCGGTTTGTACAACTGAACTTGGCAAAACAGCTTTGTTGCAAGAAGAATTTGCAAAGCGTAATGTAAAAGTATTAGCACTAAGTGTTGATGGTGTAGAAAACCATAAAGGCTGGATTGGTGACATTAACGAAACACAAAACGTAACCGTTGATTTTCCTATTATTGCTGATGAAGACAGAGCGATTGCTACCGCTTATGATATGATTCATCCAAATGCATCTGCAACAATGACTGTACGTTCATTGTTTATTATTGGGCCAGATAAAGCAGTTAAATTAATGATTGTTTATCCAGCATCAACCGGTAGAAACTTTAACGAGATTTTACGTGTCGTGGATAGCCTACAATTAACTGCTAACTACAGCGTAGCAACACCAGCTAACTGGGAAGAAGGCGAAGATGTAATTGTAGTGCCAGCAATTAAAACGGAAGATGCAATTGCTAAATTTCCTAAGGGTGTGACAGTTGTAAAACCATATTTACGCTATACACCACAGCCAAATAAAGATTAATTTTAAAAAATATACCGCTTTTGGCCGGCTTTGAAAAAAGCTGGCTTTTTTATGTACCTAACTGTTGATGAGATTTAGCCAATAAAGGTTGTATGTTTTAAATTTAAGGTTGCTGTAAATTTTACTGAGCGGCGGTATTATGGCAAATAAAAGTTTTAACAAATACAAACCTGCCAATGAGATAATTTTATTACTCTATTTGCGTTATTACACTAACCATCCGTACTTCATGCACTTGCAACTGTTACATAAAGCTACTTTGTGTGCCCGCCATTTTTTATGCGGCTACTTGATGTTTGT
>JAYWCY010000546.1:0-5730 GCA_043780175.1 Chitinophagales bacterium | reverse complement strand
ACTTTCTTTGGTAGGTTTACCTATCATGTTTTCTGGTGAAACTTGTAACTTAAATAGATCACAAAAACTACTATTTACAAATTCTATCGTTCTATCGGCAGTCTCTATTAATACAGCATCAGTAATACTATTAAATATTAGTTGCTGTTTTTTTCTATGGAGTAAATGTTGATATGTATTGGAAAAATCCATTCAGTTTGATCTAATTATTTGCGCAACACCTTGGCTATCAATTCAGATTTAGTTCTTACGCCCATTTTAAAATACACATTTTTCAAATGGTCGTTTACCGTAGTAGGCGATATACCTAAAACTATTGCCATCTCTTTGTATGTTAATCCTTTTAGTAACTCGTTTACCACACCATTTTCTCTTGGTGTTAGGTTAGCGGCATTATCTTCAAAACGTTCTTGTGGTTTATGGATTTTTCTAAACAATTTCATGGCCACATCTGGTGTTATTAAAGCACCACCATTTCTTATAATATCTATATTCTTGCGTAGTTCTTCTATTTTAAATGGCTTTAGTAAATAGCCATTTGCGCCACGCTGAATACAATCGAAAATCACGGCATCATCATCGTTACCTGTGATTACTACTAAATGCGCTTCCGCCCAATTTTCACGGATAAATGTAATACCTTCTAAACCAGAAATACCTGGCAAACCCAAATCAATAAATACAATAAATGGTTCATTCAACGTATTTCTTTGTTCTAAAAAATCTTCCATGCTATTGCATGAGAAACTGATAAACAAATCTTTTTCTAAGCCTATAAAAGCTTCTAAATTTCTTCTTAATGAACGGTCGTCTTCAATAATGCCTACTGTAATCATGGTTTAAAATTAAGTAGGTTTTAAATAGGATACTGGACTAAAACGGGATCATAAAATGTATTTTTTTAGATGCACTAAATTCATAATTGGTAATCAAAGGATATTGGATTTAAAGACTTCAAAGGATTCGGCTTTTAAAATATTAAATTTTAGAATAAGCTTACCCTAGCCATTTACTTGCTCTGTACGTCTAATGATTCTTAAGTTTTTCATAGGTATTGGATGTTGTCTGCCTTTTTTTAGGATTTAATTGTTTGGCTTTTGTAATAGGATATTGGATTGTTTTTTAAAAGGGTTTTAAAGTTGAGTTAGGTTTACTATAGGCTATTGGATATTACATTTTTAACTTGTTCTAATATTTGTTTTCATAGAGTACGCTTTTAAAACGGGCTAAGAATAAGTGCTTTTACATTGTTGATTAAAAATTGGTTTTCGGGATATTTAACGATGTAAAAATGTCTTGTTTTAGTACAATAAAAAACCCCTCAAATGAGGGGTATATATGTTAGGCCAATAAAATTGTTATGTTACTTTTTAAAGAGACGCCAAAAATCAAGACCTAGTGCGTATACCATTAAGCTTAATAGTAATACCATCCCGACAATCTGTGCATATTCCATAAATTTATCGCTTGGTTTACGACCTGTAATCATTTCAACAATACAGAACAGTGCATGGCCACCATCTAATGCTGGTATTGGCAATATATTCATAAAGGCCAGAATGATAGAAAACACGGCTGTAAGTGTCCAAAAGCGCTCCCAATCCCAAACGCTAGGAAAGGTTTTACCAATACTAATAACGCTGCCCAAACTATCGTTAGGATTGACCTTACCAGTAAATATTTGCTTTAAACCAGTTACATATTTCACCAGGGTTTCTTTACATCTTTTTACGCCAACTGGTATGGCTTGTACAAATGTGTATTTAACCGTATCAAAAGCAAAAAATTTATCTGGTGTTTTGGTAAAGAAACCTACTTTACCATCTTTCAATAATACTCTTGTTGTCACCGTATCTGCACCTCTTAAAAAACGAATATTAACTGCTGAATCTTTTAACTTTTTAGCCATCGCTACTACGTCATTGTAATAAATTGTAGGTAGGTTATTAATACTCAAAAACTTGTCGCCTTTCTGCATAGTTCCTTTATCAATAATCACTGCAGATGCACCTACTGAATCAATAATAGCAGGGAAGCGTACAGAAATGAAATCTGCGTTTTCTGCGCCTTTAGCTAATTGATTAGTTAAATTAGCCGGTAAATTGATTGTTAAAGTTTGACTATCTCTTTTTACTGTAAACGTTTTGGCATCTTCAAATACCACATCAGCAGTTTCATCGCCAAAGTAAGTTACCGGTCGGTTGTCTATGGCAATAATGTTATCGCCATCTTTTAAGCCAATTTTCTTGGCTAAATCGTTGGTAGCAATACCATATTGCATATTTTTAACTGGCAGCATTTTGTCGCCCCAATAGGCCGTAATACCTATAAAAATTACAATGGCCAATAGCACATTTACCACTACACCACCAATCATAATAATTAGGCGCTGCCAAGCTGGCTTACTTCTAAATTCATAATCTGCTGGCGGCAATTTCATCTGCTCTTTATCCATACTTTCATCTACCATGCCAGCAATTTTTACAAAACCGCCAAAAGGTACCCAACCAATCCCATATTCAGTTTCACCACGTTTTATTTTAAACAAACTAAAGTATGGGTTAAAAAATAGGTAGAATTTCTCTACACGGCATTTGAATAATTTGGCTGGAATAAAATGCCCCAACTCGTGCAGCACTACCAAAATTGAAAACGACAAAATAAATTGTCCTGTTTTTACCAATACGCTGCTCCACTCAATCGCTAATAATGTCATATGATGCCCCCAGCCCCTAAAGGGGAGTTTTAAAACCTGTTATAATTAAAACAAGCTTGTTTGTGATTAATTGTTTTATTGTTAAGCAAAGGATAAAAAGTTTAAAAATTAAGAAATAAAGAAAATAAAATAATACTTTGTATACTTTGCCTCCTTTGTTTCTTTGCGTGAAATATTTTTTTCTTTGTGTGAAACTGCCGCCGCTTACATCTGTATTAAAGACGCTGCAAAAGTACGTGCCTCACCATCACTTTCGTAATACTGTTGCAAGGTTGGTTTTTCTATAAATGTTGCCTTTGTTAGGGCTTGCTCTACCACTTCTGTCATATCTAAAAAGCCAATACGGTTTCTTAAAAATGCGTAAACGGCCACTTCATTTGCAGCATTTAAAACGCAAGGCATGTTGCCGCCTTTATGCAAGGCTTCTGTTGCCAAAACTAGATTTCTAAATGTGCGTAAATCAGGTTCTTCAAACGACAGCGTGTTGGGTTTTCTAAAATCGTAGCGAGGAAAATTGCTAGTAATACGCTGCGGAAAAGCCAATGCATATTGTATCGGCAACTTCATATCTGGTAAGCCCATTTGCGCTTTTACGCTGCCATCTTCAAACTGCACCATGCTATGAATAATGCTTTGCGGATGAATCACCACTTTAATTTGACTAGGCTGTAAGTTAAACAACCATTTGGCTTCAATCATCTCAAGTCCTTTATTCATAAGGGTTGCGGAGTCAACCGAAATTTTTGCACCCATTGCCCAATTGGGATGTTGCAACGCATGGTCACGTTTTACATTTACCAAATAATTAGGCTTACGACCCAAAAATGGCCCGCCACTAGCGGTTAAAATTATTTGCTCAATTTTATTACGCCCCTCGCCTACCAAGCACTGAAATATTGCCGAGTGCTCACTATCTACAGGAATAATGGCAACACGCTTTTCTAATGCTTTTTGCATCACAATATCGCCAGCAACAACCAAGGTTTCTTTATTGGCCAAAGCAATAGGCTTGCCATTTTCTATGGCTTGTAAGGTAGGTTTTAAGCCAGCAAAACCAACAATGGCAGCCAACATCATATCGTAGCAATCCATGGCTGCTACTTCTTCCAATGCTTTTTCGCCAGCAAATACTTTAACATCAGTATTGGCCAAGGCTTCTTTAACGAGCAGGTATTTTTTATCATCACCAATTACCACGCAATTGGGATTAAAACGTAAAGCCTGTTTAATTAATAGTTCGTGGTTACTTTGAGCTGTCAGTACTTCGGCAGAAAATTTATCTGCATGCGCAGCTATAACATCTAATGCCTGTGTACCAATAGAGCCTGTAGAACCAAATATTGCGATGCGTTTTATCATTAGGGTGCAATATAAATACAATAAAATTAACGTTCTAGTAAAGAAGACGTTAAGAATGTTTTTAAATCATCTGCCAATTGCCTATCGTTACTTAAACGTGGCACTTTATTTTGTCCACCAAGCTTGCCAATATGTTTCATATAATCAATAAAGCCATGCTTACGAACTGGTATAATTTGCAAAGTTTGCAAAATATTGCCACTTATCAAATCATCGTAATACACATTCTTTGCTCTTAAATTAGCATCTATTTGTGACGAGAATACTGCCATATCACTTGGTGCTATTTCAAATTCTATCAACCACTCGTGGTAACTTTTGCCTTCGCCTTGCTGTATAAATGGGGCAACTGTAAACTCCGTTATACGGACACCAAATTGTTTAGCTGCGCTTAATAATGCCTGTTCAACTTCCTCACCAATGACATGCTCACCAAAAGCAGAAATATAATGTTTAATGCGACCACTTACCACAATTCTATATGGATCAAGGCTTACAAATTTCACAGTATCACCAATATTGTAGCCCCATAAACCAGCATTGTTGTTAATGATTAACGCATAGTTTTCTCCAATTTTGACATCTTTTAAGGTAAAACGTGTTGGCGTTTCGGCAAAAATTTCTGCCGCAGGCACAAATTCAAAAAAAATACCGCTATTGGTGTTTAGCAATAAGCCGGGTGCTTTTTGTGTGTCTTGAAAAGCGAAAAAACCCTCACTTGCAGGATACAATTCTATCACATCCATCGTTTTACCTACACTTTCAAATAGCTTGGCTTTGTAGGGCTCAAAGTTAACACCGCCTTGCACCATCACACTAAAATTAGGAAACAGCTCACTTATTTTTTTACCGCTACGTTGTACCAACCGATCAAAATACATTTGCATCCAAGGTGGTATGCCACTTATCAGCGTCATATCTTGCCCAATGGTTTCATCTACTATCGCATCGAGTTTGGTTTCCCAATCTTCAATACAATTAGTTGTATAACTAGGCAATTGGTTAGCTCGTAAATATTTTGGTATATGATGATTAACAATACCACTTAAGCGACCAGTTGGTATATCTGCAATACGTTCTAGTTCTGGTGAGCCACTTAAAAAAATCATTTTACCTTTTACAAAAGCGTGATTTCCAGTTTCTGACATATAACAAAGTAAAGCATTGCGTGCAGTGTCAATATGATTTGGTATAGAATCTTTGGTAATTGGTATATACTTTACACCACTGGTGGTACCACTTGTTTTGGCTAGATAAATGGGTTTGCCTTTCCACAAAACATTGTGCTTCCCGTCTTTTATTTGTGCGATGTAATCTTTTATCTGTTCGTAATCTCTTATTGGTACAGCCTTAATAAAATCGCTGTGAGATTGAATATTATCAAACTGATGGTCTTTGCCAAACACGGTATTCCTACCAACCTTTATTAAAGCTTTAAAAATCGCTTCCTGATCTTGCAAGGCAGTGTGCGATTCTTTGATTATTTTTTTATGAATATAGTTGGCAAAAGGTTTTGCCAACAATGACTTTAAGTTCATATTTGAAATTATGAGTTGTAAATATAAATGATGATGGGAATGATTGGCACGAAAAAGGACTGATTAGTAAGTTTGTTGTAAAATAAAAGCCGCTTCAAGTGGTATTTGAAACGGCTT
>JAYWCY010000545.1:0-2630 GCA_043780175.1 Chitinophagales bacterium | reverse complement strand
TTATTTTGTTCATCATTTGTACACCATGAACTAATACGGCACCACCTTTAATAGCACTAGCTACGTGCACCGCCTCCATCATTTGCGCCTCGCTATAACCTTTCTCGTACGCATCGCTACTATATGCATCAATACAGTAAGGGCATTGTACTGCATGCGCCACAGCCAATGCGATTAAAGATTTTTCCTTAGCAGACAACGCACTGTCTTTAAATACTTCACCATACCAACCGAAGAACTTATCGGCCATTTCTTTTTGATACTCGCCTATTTTACCAAATTTTCCGAGGTCCTCAGCGTTGTAATAATGATCAGACATAAATACTATTTTAGCTTTTAAAGTTATCTAAATAAAGATTCCAATCGTATTTTTTAAATTCTATTTTTGGCTGTTGATTAGCTGGTACAATACCAAGTTGTTTAGCCAAAGCAAGCATTCCTTTTTTACCCCTAAAATCATGTCTAAACCAGCTCATTAATGTGGGTAATTCTAAGGTTTTATTATTGTCATTATAATTGGCTTCGCCAGTTAAATATGCCTTAGTTGCAATATCTAATTGCGTATTAATTTTAGAACTATTATAAAAAGCAATTGGTGGGCAACTCTTTGCACCACAATTTAGGGCAAAATGAATACGATAATCTAAGGTATCAACCCTTAACTGCTTTTCGGTGGTTGAAGGAAACCATTTGTTTAAATATCCTTCGCTCCATTTTATTTTTGAGTGTCTCAAGATACCATGCTCGATAGCATCGAGGCTAAAGACCTTACCAGCTATAGTGATTTGCTTAGCTCCAAAAAAGGCACTCCTTTTTTGATATTGTTCTGGGTGCTTGTCTAAAAAAACATGCGTAAACCCATTATAAATATTAATCCAAAATGCCTTTTTTTCGTCATCGGTGGTCAAATGATTGCGTAAATTACCATAGGATAATGCTTGTAAACTATCTATTAAACTGGCCGTATTAGTGCCAGTTTTAGCTGCATATATGAATTGTTCTGATAGGGCTACGATGTTATTCATTGGTACTTGTTTTATTACAACTACAGATGCTACCTCTTTTACTATTGGCATTTGTGGTTCAATAATTTTTACAGGTTCTTTATTTGTTAAGGGTTCTTTATTTGCTAATAAAGAATCCATATAGATTTTAGTCAGATTTTCTGCCTTGGTAATGGCTATTACTTTTCTCGCTTTATCTAGCACCACAGTGTAAGGGTATGCTGGTGGTTGAAATAATTGTGTGATGGCTTCGCCTTTATCTACAATAATTGGTAATGCAAATACTTTTCTATTGGCTATAAAATCTTTAAGCCTTTGTTCTTCCTCAATTGAGATTAGAACAATATTTAATTGTTTGGGATATGTTTGTTGTAAAGCCGTTAATATTGGTATTGCTTTTACACAAGGCACACACCATGTACCAAAAAAATCAAGTATCACAATATCCGCTGATATATTTTTTAGAGTTGTGAAAGGCTGCTTGGTATTTAATGTATTACCAAATGAGAAATCTGTAACTGATCCACCAACTTTATAGGCATTTTGAGAAGATGCCTCTGAAACGACACATACAAAAAATAATATGGTTAATAACTTTTTCAATAACGGGTTTGCTTATTCTATCATGTACGATACTGGAAATATAAAAGTTTTTCGCAGAACGCTGTCCAACGAACAAGTAAACCAATAACTTTAAAAACTGTTTAACAAACTTATTAACAATCACACATCACACGAGATCTTATGGATAATATGCTTGGCAAAATACAAGAAACAGTTAGCTTTTTAGAAAATAAAGGTTTTATGAATGCCAAGGTAGGCGTGGTACTAGGCACCGGACTTGGCTCTTTTATCAATAAAATACAAATTGAAGCTACCATACCTTACCACGAAATTCCTAACTTCCCCGTAGCCACAGTTGAGTTTCACAAAGGGCAACTGATTATTGGCTATATAGGAAATATTAAAGTCATTGCCATGCAGGGCAGGTTTCATTATTATGAAGGCTACAGTATGCAACAAATTACTTTCCCAGTCCGTGTGATGAAGGCATTAGGTATTACTTATTTATTACTAAGCAACGCCGCTGGCGGGATGAATTTAGCATATAAAAAAGGAGATTTGGTATTGCTAGATGACCATATTAATATGTTGCCAGAAAATCCTTTACGCGGCTTAAATGACCCCGCATTTGGTAATCGTTTTGTAGATATGAGCCAACCCTATGATAGCTATCTAAACAATTTGCTTGCTACAACTGCGGCATCACTTAATGCTACTTTACAAAAAGGCGTGTATGTAAGCGTAATGGGACCCAATTTAGAAACTCGTGGAGAGTACCGCTACTTAAGAAATTGCGGTGCAGATATGGTAGGTATGAGTACCGTACCAGAAGTTATTGTAGCCAATCATATTGGGCTAGCTTGCGCTGCCGTAAGTGTGATTACTGATGAATGCAATCCAGATGATTTGCAACCTGTAAATATTGCAGAAATTATTGCAGTGGCTGGTAAGGCTGATGAGAAATTAAGTGAGTTGTTTGAGGAAGTAATTGGAGGGCTTTAAGCTTAGATGTTTAGAGGGTTTAGATTTTTGCGGAATCATTACTTAACGCCTAAACTTTCT